>JAXDAO010000277.1:0-5213 GCA_034679745.1 Bathyarchaeia archaeon | reverse complement strand
ATACAGAAGACGTCTACAAAGGCTTAGAATGGAAAATCGACGAAAACATGGCAGTCTGCTTAAGAGTAATCACACGCAAAAACAGCGAGCGAATCGCACGCAAAGCCTTCGAAATGGCACGCCTACGCAACGGCAAAAAGAAAGTCACAGCCATAAACAAAGCCAACGTCATGCGCGTAACTGATGGTTTATTCCGTGATGTATGCCGCGAAGTCTCAAAACAGTATCCTGACATAGCATTCAACGAACTATACGTTGACGCAGCTTCAATGCGTCTCATAAAAGAACCAGAAAGCTTCGACGTACTATGTACATGCAATATGTTCGGCGACATCCTAAGCGACGAAGCAGCACAATTAGTCGGCGGCTTAGGCATGGCACCAGGCGCAAACGTAGGCGACAACTTCGGTTTATTCGAACCCATCCACGGCAGCGCACCTAACAGGGCAGGCAAACACACAGCCAACCCACTATCCATGGTACTCTCAGCAAAACTGATGCTGGAATGGCTGGGCGAAAAATATAAGGATAAAAAATGCGCTAAAGCAGCGGCAGCCATCGAAAAAGGAGTAATCTATGTGCTGGAGAATCGCCAAGGCGTAGCAGACTTAGGCGGAAAAGCCACAACCGTAGGTATGGCCGAAGCGATAGCTGCAGCTATGCCCGCATTAAAATAGTCGTGTCTTTATGACTAACAAAAGAACTATTCGCATATTGGATACAACATTAAGAGACGGGGAACAAACCCCCGGTGTTTCTTTAACAACCGAGGACAAAATTGAGATTGCACGCCAACTAAGCAAATTAGGCGTCGACATTATCGAAGCAGGTTTTCCAAGCAGTTCTGAGGGCGAACGCAAAGTCGTCAAAGACATCGCTGAACTCGGCTTAAAATCACGAATCTGCGCATTATCTAGATGCACAAAAAAAGACATCGATGCAGCATTAGACTGCAACGTCGACTTAATTCACGTCTTCATCCCCACTTCGCCAGTGCAAATGAAACACGCAGTTAACATGACACCAGATCAGGTGTTGAATTCAGCAGTGGAATCCGTGGAATACGTCAAGAAACACGGAGTAAAATGCGAGTTCTCACCAATGGACGCAACCCGCACCGAAATGCCCTTCCTAAGAAAAATCTGCAAAGCCACACAAGACGCTGGCATGGACACCTTAAACGTGCCCGACACTGTCGGATGCATGATACCCAGAACCACATATGAGCTATTCAAAGAACTAAAAACCTTCATAAAAGTCCCAATTAGCGCCCACTGCCACAACGACTTCGGCTTAGCAGTCGCTAACAGCCTCGCAGCAGTTGAAGCAGGCGCAGACCAAGTTCACACTGCAGTAAACGGCCTAGGCGAACGCGCAGGAAACGCAGCGCTAGAAGAAGTAGTTACCACTTTGCATGTGGTATATGGCTATAAGACAAACATTAACACACGCCTACTCTACAGTACATCACGAATGGTGGCATCACTAACCGGTGTATCAGTCCAAGTAAACAAGGCAATTGTCGGCGAGAACGCATTTGCCCACGAATCAGGAATACACACAAGAGGAGTAACAGAACAACCGCTAACCTTCGAGCCTATAAATCCCGAGTTAGTCGGTCGCACAAGAAAATTAGTAGCAGGCAAACTCGCAGGAACAAGAGGCATCCAAGCAGAACTATCAGAGATAGGCATCCACCCAAACGACGCCCAATTATCTGAAATCGTCAAACGCGTCAAAGAGCTAGGCGACAAAGGCAAAATGGTCACTGACGCTGACTTGATAGCATTAACTTCAGCTGTGATGGGCGAAGTTGTTGGCGAAGAAAAAATCGTGGACTTATGCGATATGGCAGTGGTCACAGGCATAAAAGTCATCCCCACCGCATCCGTGCGTTTAACACTTGATGGCAAAGAATACATTGCCGCTGAAACAGGCGTTGGACCCGTAGATGCAGTCTTGAAAGCAATCCAGAAATTGACAAGCAACCTAGAAAAAATCCGCTTAAGCGAATATCGACTAGAAGCCATCACAGGAGGATCCAACGCAGTCGCAGAAGTTGTCATAAAAGTAGAAGACGAAAAAGGCAACATCGTAAGCGCACGAGCCGCAAGAGAAGACATAGTCATGGCAAGCGTTGAAGCAATGATAAACGGTATAAACAAGTGCTTACTAAAGAATCGTAAGCAGGGAAACAAAAAGTGAAAGTAACCTACCAGGGTGAAACCGGCGCTTATAGCGAAATGGCTGTCTACAAGTTCTTCGGAAGAAAAGTAGAGCCAGTACCCTGCAAAGATTTCCGCGAGGTTTTTGAGTCTGTAAAAACAACCGCGGTCCCCCACGGCGTCGTTCCAATAGAAAACTCTATCGAAGGCAGCGTTAACCAAAACTACGATCTATTCCTAACCTACGACCTCAAAGTATGCGGAGAAGTCGCAGTTAAACTAGCCCACGTTCTAATAGGAAACCACCAAACCAAACTTGAAGACATTGAAACAGTTTATTCACACCCCCAAGCCCTAGCACAATGCCGCAAATACCTCGAAAAACACAAATGGGAAATCATACCAGCCTACGACACCGCTGGAAGCGTCAAAATAATAAAAGAAAAAAACCTACCAAACGCTGCAGCAATTGCAAGCGAGAAAGCAGCCGACCTCTATGACATGAAAATCCTAGCCCGCGACATCGCCGACAACCCATCCAACTACACTCGCTTCCTCGTCCTCGGCTTAGAAGACGCAGCTCCAACAGGAGACGACAAAACAAGCATTATCTTTTCAGCAAAACATTCCCCGGGTACTCTGTATAATGCACTTGGAGAATTCGCGTCACGCAACATAAACTTGACTAGAATCGAGTCTAGGCCGACAAAAACAACCGCGTGGCAATACAACTTCTACCTCGACTTCGAGGGGCACCGAACAGAGAAACGCTGCACTGAAGCACTTCAGGCGCTCGAAAAATACGCTACATTCGTGAAGATACTGGGCTCATACCCCAGAGTAATTTAAAATTCATTTTCCACACTATATACCTAAGCGTTTTACGTTGTTTGCGTAAAAATTATCCAGTATTTTATGACCTTCGGGATATGTTTCGCTTCCTATTGTAATGCGTTCAGGGTGGAACTGCACCCCGAAGAACAATTTCGATTTGTGCTTAACAGCTTCCACCTCGCAGCTGGGCGAATCGGCTAAAAGGTTGAAACCTGCGCTGTCAAGGCTATCTTTTAAGACATAGTCATTGTGATACTCTGCAAGCGGGATGGTTTGACCTTTTCTGAACCTGGAGAAGATGTCGCCTGTTTGGATCACTGTCACTTGCTCGAACCTGTCAATAACTGGTTGAGCCAGCTTTTCAGTTTTGGCTCCAAACGCAGAGCAAAGTAACTGATGCCCAAAACAAATCCCCAGAAGAGGCACCTTGCAGGACTGTATAAGCTGCGTTACACCTTCGAATTTTGCTTTATCCTCAGGTTTAGAAATGCGGGCTTCAGAACCGCTTATAACTACAGAACTGATGTCTCCCCCGATTTGATAATCTCTCTGGATTTTAGTGTAAGGAACAACTCTGCAGACGGTGAATCTGTTTAACGCATCACAGAGGGGATTTACTTTGAAGTTGTCAAGGTAGCAGTTTACCAGCAGAGTCTTAGTCATAGTTAGTTTATTCCTCGGTCGATTGAAGCATTTTATACATTACATCGTAGCTTTTCCCGAAATCACTGTCGAGCTTACATAGCTTAGAACGTAAGCGATCCATGCGCTCCACGATTGCCTTAGAATCCTTCTTTTTCATTAACTGAAGCCATTGCTCAGCATTAGCTACGAATAATTCCTCTATTTTACCCAATCCTTCTAGCTTTGTCTGTACGTTAGCGTAGAGGTCGGGAGTCTCCTGTGCTGTGACTTCGGCTAACGTGAATAACATACGATAGGTTGTACCGGCTACTTTCTTTGATTCTAGAAAGTTAGGCTGCTCAAGAAGGGTTTCACACGCGGCTAAACCCAGAAAATGTGGAAAACCCAAAACAATAGACATTAACTCATCATGTTTCTTCGGTGTCATTATGAAAACATGAGCTTCTTCTCTTTCAAGCCACTTCTTGAATTCTTTTGCATAAGCCTCTTCCTCTTTGTTGGTCGGGGTCAAGACGTAGGCTTTGTGTGCTACACCGTTACTACCAGGACCAAACACTGGATGTGTGCCCAGTACGAGTGCATCTTTGAGGTACCTGTGCATTACATCAACAGGGTACTGCTTGATAGAGCAAATATCCATAATTGGTTGACCCTTATGTATGGAGGGCGAAATTTTTTTTATGATTTCCTCTAAAGAGGATATAGAAACGCAGATGATGACGCGGTCTGCGCCTTTCACCGCGTTTGAAAAATCAGCAGTTTCGACATCTAACTCTTTGCCCAACTTTACTAGTTGCTGCGCGTTCCTAGCAGCGAGAACTACGGTGTCACCTTTGGATTTGCAATATTTAGCATACCATACACCCATCTTTCCCGCGCCAAGAACAGCTGTCCTCATTGAGTAGCCTCACAGATTTTGTCCAAGGCAACCTTTATCTGGTCATCTGGAGCGGTCAGAGATATCCGGAAGTGCTCAGGGTAGTCACCGAAGCTTGAGCCTGGAGCAACAGCTACACCTCGGTCTAGGAGGTCGAGAGTGAATTTTGTGCCGTCTAAACCATCACGTTTGGGGAAAACGTAGAAAGGAGCATCTGGAGCAGTGAACTTGAAGCCTCCTGCTCTGAGTTTACTGCACGCAAGGTCGGCACGTTCTTTGTATTTGGCTTTGATGTTGGCTGCGATTTGGGCGTGGAGTTCCATGCCTTTGAGTGCAGCGTCCTGAATGAAGACAGGGACATTGTTGAAGGTAATCTGGTTGAGTTTCACAACTTGGTCTATGTATGCTTTGTTTGCAACTATGTAGCCGATACGCCAGCCAGTCATAGTAAACGTCTTGCTAAAGCCGTTAGAAACGATATGTTGGCAGTCTGCATCGTAGTCTATTATGCTTTTTGTTTTGTTGAATGCGATGGCACCATACACTTCGTCCGAGAGAATGGTTATACCCTTCCTGTTAGCTAAATTAACAACCTCATCAAGGGTTTTTGTATCCATGGCTTTGCTGGTTGGGTTGTTGGGGTTGTTTAGTATGATCATTTTTGTTTCGTTGTCAATCATGCTTTCAAGTTT
>JAXDAO010000276.1:0-3686 GCA_034679745.1 Bathyarchaeia archaeon | reverse complement strand
GAAGGTAATTAAATCAAAGCTAATCTCTTCCTTAAGGCCCATGAAGAGGTCTGCTTGAACAAAGCCTATGTTGCCAAGAACTTTATTTCGTCGAGCGTTTTCTTTTGCACATTGTATAGCGTAAGGGTTTAAGTCAACCGCTAATACCCGTGCAGCATATTTAGCAGCCAATATTCCAAGAATACCACAACCAGTGCCTAAATCCAAAACTGCATCGCCGCGTTTCACCTTTAGGTTTTCAGCGAAAAGAAAAGAATCCTCAGCTGGCTCATACACATAGTCATTAATATCAAAGACTAAGCCATCGAAAGGGATACGCTTAGTTGGGGAGCGCATTGGCTATTTCTCCAAAATCTTTAGGCATAAGTTCTCTTGCTCGTCTATCACAAAGGGGCAGATTAAGAGCGAGGTTCTCGGCGTCTTGTTTACTAAGTTTGTAGTTGCTTTTGATGAATGGAGCTATGGCTTTAGCGATTTTTTTGTTGCGTTGGGTAAAGAGCCACTTCAATAGGCGTAAAAATAATGCTTCATTTTTGATGTTGAAGGGTTTTTTATTCCAATGTTTTAGGCTAATTATTATAGAATCGACTTCAGGAGGAGGATAGAACTTGTCTTTGGGGACAAGGTCTAAAAGCTCTATGTTAGCATGCAGATGTGTGAATACCGTTAACCAACCATAGTCCTCACTGCCCACAGATGCAACAAGACGATTGGCGAATTCTTTTTGAAGAATCATAACTGCACAATCAATACTGCGATCTAAAATCCAAAGGACAAGATGTGATGATAAATAGTAAGGTGGAATTGCTATGACCTTATTGAATTGGGGCAACTTTACCTTTAGCATGTCGCCTTCCACTACTGTCACGTTGGTGAGTCCTTTGTTTTTTTCACGTAAAACAGCTGCCACTTGAGGGTCCTTCTCAACTGCAATTATACTCTTGCATTTATCAGAAAGAAAGCTTGTTAAGAACCCGAATCCTGCGCCTGCATCTAATACTACATCCGATCTAGTTAATTCTGCGTAGCTACAAAGTTTAGGATAGATTAGGGGGTCGATCATGAAGTTCTGCCCCAACAGTTTATTCGGGCTGATTCGGTGAGCCAAAAGCAGTTGTTCGATTTCCGTTAGGCTCATCGCTTTTGCCTTACTGCGCTCGAGTGAACAAACGGTACTTACTGTCGCCCTCGAGCTCTTCCATGACACGCTTAGTAATCAATTTTACAGGGTTTGGTAACTCTGTGCGCTTTTGCAGGTCATCGAAACTTTCAAAAGGCTTGCGTTGTCGCTCGTTAATAACCTGCCACATGTATTTCTTGCCTATCCCCGGCACAAGCTCTAATGCATGCATACGGGGAGTTATGGCGCGTGCGGTGTTAAAGAAGTTAACAAACCATGGCTGCCGGTTGGCTACGATTTTACCTATGACAGCAGGAAGTTCCGCCTTGGCTGCAGCAGTTAATTCCTCATAGCCAATACGTCCAATGATGTATGTAACTTCTTGGCGGGAATCCTTGCCCACATGCACACGATCACCTGGTTTTAACATTAACCCTTCTTTTACAAGTGCTTCCAAAACGGTAAAGAATTCTTCACCTACACACTGGATCAAAGCTCCCGCTCGGTAACCTGCGCGGCCAGTTGGACGGAAGCCAGGTTTGCCATGAGGCAAAAAGTCTAATACGTAAGCGTTCTCTTCGTACCGTTTTTCCATAACTATTCACTGTATCCTCTATTCTATCAGTACTTACTACTTAAAAATACTTAGCCGTTTTTAGCTACTTAAGTATCCGGTTCTCATTCAAGAGTTCGACTATTTGGCTGAGTTTTTGGGCTTCGATAATTTTTTTGCCGCCTGCAAGGAAAACGCGGAGTTCATCCACCGTTTCGGGCATGCAATTGATTATCTGGACAGCTTCAGCTTCGTCAAGTTCGTATTCTTTGACAAGTTTTTGCAAGAGCTCTTCAGCTTTATCTGGTTCAACTTTGGAAAATTTGTTTACGTAGTCTAGTGTTCGACGTTGGAACTGATCCAGGTTCTCTTCGCCTACGCTTTCAAGTACTTTTTTTACTTGTGGAAGTGTTAGGCGGTTTTCGCTTACTTCTCTCTTGCTCATCGGGTATCTACCTAAGTTCCTGTGTAAGGCTCTAGATGCTCTGAGCGGACAATTATGGTTTTTCGTGCTTCACCTTGTGGAACACTTACGACGTAGCCTCTACCTCGTTTTTCCATAATTTGGCCTACTTTGCCGTGGAAACGTTTGTGAGGCATACTCTTCTGTACGCTAGAGTCCATCTTTATGATAACTTCGTTACCAGCCTCGTATTCGTGAAGTAACTTGCTTATTTTTGGTTTTCCTTTTTCACGAGTTGGCTTTCGCAGAAGACTGCGTGTGCCCGAGTAATAGCCTTTTGAACCTCTCATCCAATTTTCACCTTTTAGTCCATTATTACATTGAGAACGTCAAGCTTAAGCGTCTTCGCTGGGTTATCAAGCAAAGCCGACACGTTGGGTACTGTACGTCCTTCATCTCCAGACACCAATTCTTTCACGTAAAGCCCACCTTGACATTTGATATAGAGGAGGGCTTTCTTAAGCGTCACCTTCTTAACTTCAAGCTTATATATGTACCTTTCTCGGACAATGTCGGCACGACGATGCACAACCCGCAACGGTGTCTGCTGCTTAATCAAGGTACCAGTGAGTTTCTCCTCTAACATTTTAAAGTCCGCATCAGTGAGATCATTCTCGAACTCGGCTAGTAGCCGATATTCTTTCTGTGCACTTTCGCCTTTCTTGAGGTGTCTTACATCGTCTTTAGAAGCAAAATGCAGTTTCGACACCTCTACCTTGCCCAAGCCGTTGGCGTTGATTGTGGCTTCGATTTGTTGCAGGTCAAGGGAACGTTTCTTAGGCTTAGAAATTTCAACGATAAACGGTCTGCCAGGCCCTAACATGCGCGCGTCTATGTCTTCTCTGCCTGAAGCGTGGAAAAACGATTCTTTGCCCCCTGATGCTTCAAGAATCGGCTTAGAAGTGTAAGCCTCAACCGATTCAGGATATAATTTGCCAGTTCCTCCGCATTTCTCGCAGCCTCTACCACGACAGCTGCAGAACCACTCTGACTGGGGGATGTCACGCACCAGCTTGCGGTATCTGCCACCTACAAAAAGAGGGTTGACTTGGATTTTGAATTTGTCTTCAAATGGGGAGATTACTGGGACAACTTCGGGGGTGAGGTACTCGGCTTCTTTGCCGGTGGCTTTAGCTAGGGCTTTGCCAAGGACTCTGCCGAATTCATGGCGTATGCTTTCACCGTAAGTGATGTTGAAAGTGGCTTTGAATTCGTCTTCCCGTTCTTCGACAGTTGTTGGTAGTTCGATGCCGACTAAGAAAGTGGTGAATTCGTAACCTTCGAGCGCTTTTTGGGTTTTCTCTATAAGATTGGTTGAGAGTTCAAATTTGCCTTCGCAGAGATAACATTTGAGTTCTTCTTCTTGTTTGGGGATACGTTTCTTTAGGTGCTTTAGCGTCTGTTGGGCTGTGGCGCAAAAGCCGTTGGTTGCCAAAACTTTGAGTCTCTTAACTCCTTCAATGTTCATTTCGGATGTTGTCAAGTCGTTGGCTTGCATTGTTAAGGTGACTTTGAGTGCAGACCCTCGAACATTGTTTTCCATACTGTAA
>JAXDAO010000275.1:0-3577 GCA_034679745.1 Bathyarchaeia archaeon | reverse complement strand
ATGAAACTTTTCCTAAAAGTTTCAGTATGTTTCAAATCGTATAAAATCAATCATAAATCCTTCTCTCTCGACAAGTGCTTTGAATCTATCCTTATCCCACTCCGCCATGTGTTCAAGGGCTTCGTTGAGGGTTTTGTTAGTGGCGTTGGTCGCGAAAACAACCATCACCCGGTCACTGTAATCAATGTATTTAAACCGTAAATCCTTTATCTTTAAATCATTCATAATCTTTCTCTTCTCATCTCTTTAAAAAAAAAATATTTTGATGAAACCTTTTAAAAAGTTTCATCCATATGGTACGTACTTCAACACCATTAAACCACCCGGAAACGCCACACCAGACGAGGCGTGGGCCATCCTCAACGCGATAACATCACCAGCACTTACAGCGGCGGTTCCAATCGTGAAACCATACTTAGTCGCCCTGGCAAGCGCTGTACCACCTGTGCTTTTAGTGGTCTTAGCGGTTACAATCTGTGTGGTGCCGTTAATCACATCAAGGGTTATGTAGTTGGTGTCATGGGCAGCTGCCGCGGCATCAGGGTATAAACTAACTTCGGTTAATTTCCCATCGAATGGCGCTACAAACACACACGCGGTGAAGTCTGTGGTCGCGCCGCTGGCTGCTACGTGAGATTGGTGGTATTCAGTTGCTAAATTTGTATTAACTCCATGTTTAGATGGTATTGGTCTAACATTGGTCATATTTACTCCTCCATAAAAAATAGTTAAGGGTGCATCACCCTTAGATGGAGGATGCACGGTAACAAACGCTATTAGGTGCTTTAAGTGCGTAGAAAGTTTCAGCAACAAATTCAGTAACTACTTGGTTAGTGTAACTTCAAGGGTTAGATTCGTACTGGAATACGTTGATTATTGGGAAACTACCATCTGATCCCATACCACGCTGGCTATGTGCATAGGTAGTGATAGGGGCGAATTCTGGTCTTCCATCCAGGAGCATATAGGCGTCTTCTGCCATTTCAGATGTTCCTTTAAGTTTGTGGACTGTTATACCGTTGATTTCAGGTACTTGCCTTGGTGCGTTGCTCATTGGATCTCTTACCCAGTTTATATCCACGTTCTGGACGTAATCAAGTAATTCGTAGTAGTTAGCGCTTTGTAGGTATAGGTTGTTACCTTCACTTTCATATCCTTCTATGTCCATAGCTTCTGCCATTTGTAGCATGTTGCTTAATGGGGTTGCTCCGTCTTCGCTCCATGCGGTCCATGTGTTTCCGCTTCTGTCCTGGTATGGTTCTGTTATATCGTTACTTGCGGCTTTGAGTTTGGTTAATATGTCTTCATTGATTCTTTTAGCCATACCGTAAACTGCGCGTCCAACTCCACGGGTTAGGTCGTCTATGACTTGTCCTCTTTCGAGGTCTTTTTCTGATAATCTGAATTCGTATCCGAAGGGTCTTAGCATTCCGTGTTTTTGGGTGATGGGGCTTACTTCTATTTTGGCAAGTCCTGATAATTCACCCAAATCGAGTGGTTTTGCCATTGTACCTGCGGTTATATCTGCTCCGGCTGTTACGAGGTCTTCACTGTATGTTACGCTGGTTGCGTCTGTTGCTACTGTGGGGAACATGTTTACGAATGATACGGTTGATTCTAATTTTTTGTTTACTACCCCTTCCAATTTTTTGGGTTGCATGAATACGCGGGGGTCTATTGTGTTTACTACCATTGTTTTTCTCTCCTTTGTTCTCTTGTTTTACTGATAAAAATTGTTTAATTTGTTGTTTAGTCGGCTGCCATGAATCCGTTCAATCCCATGAGTACAGGTACGATTCCGTTGGCTGGGGTGTAAGCCATAGCCACGTTACATCCTTGTGTTAGGGTTGCACTGTCTTCCTCGACTGCGTCGGCGGTTGATTCGCTCCACTGGAGTTTGTACTGTGCGCGGATTACGGCGGCTGTTGCGTCGAATTCCTCTATTTGCGCTCCGAAACATCTTATAGTGGCGCTTCTACGTTGGGCGTGTGCTGGTGTTTCACCGGATGTGGTTGTTCCATCACTGCCAAATGGTGTGTCAATTATTACTCCAACTGCGGTGTCTACATTGTCACTTCCTAATCCTGCGCTGGTTACGACTACTTCTCCATTTGAGGTGCTGTCTGAATAGAATATTACTAGGTCGCCTTTTTCTAGTTGGGCGCTGTATGTTCCGCTGTCTTCCTGTACTAATCCATCGGGGCCTATTGTGTCGGCTCTGGTGAATGTTCCTTCGTATAATTTTACTGGTAATGCTTTGGGGTCCATGTCTGCGTATGAAAATCTTGCTGCCATATTATCATCTTCCTCTTATCTATTTCTTTCCTGTTTTTTTTATGAGAAGTATCCCATCTTCTCTAGTTTGTCCATTACTTCGTCATCGTCTTTTGGTTCGCCGTGTTTACTGTGCTGGGCTTCGAGTTCGACTATGACGGGTCTTTTAGCCATCATTTCCTTAAATTCCTGGTCATCCTCTAATTCAACGCCCTGTGCTATGAATAAGTCTTTATCCACAGGTAGGATTCGGCCTTCCTTGATGGCGTGTTCCACGATTGGTGTTACACGTGCTTTTTTCGCTTCTAATTCAAGAGTTGCGAGTTTGGCTTCCATCTTAGCCGGTTCTGTTACTATTAAATCTTTTAATCCACTTATTGCTTTGTCAAATACTTCCTGAGTTACATATCTTGGTTCGGTTATTTCTGGTTCCATTTCTGGTTCCTCTGTTACTTCTGGTTCTACTTGTGTTTCTAATTCTTCGTTGTCAGTCTGAGCATCAGCCACTACTTCTTCAACCTCTTGGGTTTCCTCGGTGGCTTGTGCGTCTATTTCTTCTTTGGTCACACTATCTTCCTCCATGTGTTCTGTGCTTAATCTTGCGGTGAGTATAAGGTCATCTGGTAACTGTTCGACTTTACAGTCTTTACAGCCGCCTTCATCAACATAATCCATCCGCTCTATCTTATTAAAATGTTCAAAAACATAATCCGCCTTCCCATTCTCACAGGGGGATGCGGTTGTACTCGCGACGACTGAATATGCGGGTAGGTCGCCTTTTTCATATAATTCCCTCACAATAGGATTACTGTGTTCGGTTTGGGTGGCGTATATACGTTCACCATCGGTTTGCACCTGGGTTACTTTTCCCACGTTGAGGGGGTCTAATTTCTTTAGGATTGGGTAATCCTCCAGTAAATCGGGAGGTATATGATCCAATCCGAGGGTGATGCCGCCTTCCCTGTCTATTGTTTGTTTGAATTTGTTGAATGTGTCGGTGATGGTGTATTGGGGTACGAATACCCGTGCTGGTTCATCATCTACATATACATGGTGTAGTCCGCTTGTCCATAGGGTGCCGGTCATAAAACTTATTCCTCATTTATCTTTTTTAGATTTTTTAAACATCCATTTAGGTTCTGAAAAATTCTTATTTTTTCTAATTTTTTGATATAACTTTTTATTACCCATTATTAATCACCCAAATAAATCTTCAAATAATTTAAATCGTTCTGGGAAATCGTTTTGATAAGATTCTTTATCAGCCAAATATAAACTTACACTTTCAGCGAAGTCTTCGCTT
>JAXDAO010000274.1:0-11491 GCA_034679745.1 Bathyarchaeia archaeon | reverse complement strand
TGGTGCAGGGGATTTTCTTTCAGGTACAGAGAATGGTGCCATATGGTATCGACAACGTAGAACCATTCTATCGGGTTGTGCTAGGTGTTTGGGGTGCATTTCTCTTGGACCGAAAGCTGCGGCTAGGATCTTGTTTTTGCCATGTTCGATATAGGCTGAGCCGTCAGCGTTTGAGAGTATGCCGACTTGAAGTTTTAGGGGGCGAAGTTCATCCGCTTTTCTTCCATCTCCACGGATGCCTTTTTTATCGATTAATTTTTCGCATTTTTCATTCATTGTTGTGTTTCCTCCGATTTAGCTGGTTTCTTTTCTTTTAGAAATTGAGTAATGCGATCAGTTAGACCGCTTGTGTGGGATTCTTCCTCAATCTTTCTGATAGCCTCAATGGCAACCTCTTCTTCTTGTATGGTTTTGCCAGTGACTAAGATGACACCGTTGAGTCCTAGGATGATTTGGCAGTTGGTTTCCTGTTTAATCATAGATATCATGGAGCCTTTGCGTCCAATGATTCGGGGAATCTTTGTGGGTGTCACTCTGAGTATTTGACCGCGAGTAATTTTTCCCAAACCTGGTTCACCGACCGTTAACTGAGGGTCGTGTGCACGGTCATATGATGCTATTTTGGCAACGATTAAATCGCCTGCGTTTAGGACTGCAGATAACTCGTCGTTTTGAGGCTTAAAGGGTCTGCTCAAGACGTCTGACGCACGAAGGAGTGCAGTGTAGGGTGCTTTAATGTCTACGGTCCAGCCGTTGAAACCTACTTCAACGATTGTACCTATTACTATGTCACCCATTTTTGGCACATAAAAAGCCCTTAGTGCAACGACGTTAACTTTCTTGTTGTCGCTGTCCACGAGTCCAATTCTTGAGGCAAAAATCTTGCTGTTTTCTACAAACGTATTTTCGCCGGGTAAGTAATCGCCTTCAGCGAGTAATTCTCCGGGCGTTACGAGCTGTTTCTTTTCGAAGAATATTGGCATTCTATCACCTATTCCTTTTTCATATTATTTAGATTATTTTTGCTTCTGCACTTCCCTTAGTTACGTCGCCCAGTTTGTTTAGTAGTGAAGCGTAGGAGCCTGCTGGTAATTCGAGTTCACCATACCATGAGCCATCACCGCGCCACTCTTCCCTTTTAATTGTACCCAATGTCTTGACAGTTCCATAGGCTCTGGCTGCATATTGATTTGGAATTTTTACTGCGACTTTGACCTGCTCTACTTTTAGAGGCAGTATGGGTCGTAGAAGTTTGACTATGTCTTTTGCTTGTTCTTCTATTGGTTTGTATGGATCTATGGGGTAACGGATTTGTTCCATCGCATTTTCTATACGCATGGGGGGATGAGGCAGGTTAGTTTTTGGGTCGACTGCTTCTCGGGAAATGAAGTCTATTACTTGTCTTCTTTTATCTTCGACCATTTTTCTTCTTTGGTCGGTTGTGAGTTGCAGGGTTCCTTTTTTTAGGATTTCATCAGCTATTTTGAGCGGGTCCGTCGTCTTGAAAGCTTTTTTCATGGATTCTTCTGATACTTTGGTTCCTTTGTTTGCATCAGAAAAAATTATTTCAGCGGCTAAAACCTCAGTTATACCTGAGATTTTGCCGTTGCGGTAATCGAGTGCTTTTTGCGGTTTAACTAGGATTTCAAAATGTTCGTTTTCTCTGGTTAAGCGTGCGACGGTGAACTTTTCGCTCATTAGCTTGTCACTTGCTTGAACCCAGCTCTTTGATGTAGCCTTCCACTGTGTCGTCGTTTAGCATTTCCATTTTCTTTGTTGCTGTGGGTATGATTGCGATTTTGATTCTGGGGGGAAGTTGTCTTGTTTCGAGTGCTTTGACTAGGCATTTCACTGCGAGCTTTATTGTATTGTCCATTGACAGGTCTTCTTTGTATTCTTCTTTTAGGATGTTTAGGACTGTTTCTCGTCCTGCGCCTAGTGCAGTGGCTTTATATCCGCGGTAGGTTCCGCTTGGGTGTGTTCCGAAGACACGTGAGCCCGTTTTGTCGACGCCTCCAAAGATTATGGATACTCCGAAGGGTCTTACACCTGCATGTTGTGTATACATTTGTTGGATGTCGCATATGCGTTTGGTGACTACTTCAACATCAATGGGTTCATCGTAAGTTAGTTTGTTGCTTTGAGCGTAAATGCGTGCTTGGTCGATTAGGATTCTTGCATCTGAGCTAAGCCCAACTATGGCTGCCCCAATATGGTCGTCTACCCTGAAGATTTTCCATGAGAAACCTGCTTCTTCAAGGACCTCAATGTTTTCTTCTGAACCCAAGACCAAACCATCTGAGGTTTGGATACCTAATATGGTGGCTCCACGGTTGACTAGTTCCATTGCATATTCGACTTGGAAGAGTCGTCCATCAGGTGAGAAAACGGTTATTGCACGGTCATATGCTCCTGGTGCTGCAAATACAGACATAACGTATTAACCTCACTTTACCTTGTTGACTTTTTCACAGACTCATACAATAACTACACTAAAAACCTTTCCTATAAAAGCAAAAGTCGAAACTTTGCTTGTAGTGGGTGTGTGATTGTCTTTTGGGGATAAAAGTGGTTTATTAACACGTGTAAAGTGTTAATTTTTTACTTGGAATAATTCGTCTTAGTTTAATAATTATCAAAAATTGGGCAGATTTACTGAATTCGATTTCAGGCTACGCTTATTATTGCTGATTGTTGCAAAAGTTGTTACAATCAATGGTTCTCTGTAGAAGGTTTTGTTATTCTATGTTTGTAATCTGCGTTCGGTGTATAAATTTTATAAAAGGAGCTTTTTCTACTATTCGTTTGATTCTTATATTCAAACCCTGCATAGAATGGTGTTGAGAGTTAAGCTTTGAGTAGAGAACCGGAGCTAACTGTGCTTACAATTGGGCACTCCACAAGAACACTTGAAGAATTCACTGATATGCTCAAGATTTACGCTGTTACTTTAGTTGTGGATGTCCGAACAGTTCCCCACAGCCGCCACAACCCCCAATTCAACAAAGAAGCCCTCCCCGACCATCTTAAACTCTTAAACATCAAATATATCCATCTGCCCGAAATCGGCGGTTTGCGGCCCCCCAGTCGAAACAGCATTAACCTTGCCTTGGAAAACGCTAGTTTCCGAGGATACGCCGACTATATGCAAACCAAGGATTTCACTGAGGCGCTGCTGAAGGTGGTGGCGTTGGCGGGGGAAAACCGTCTTTCCTTGATGTGTGCGGAGGCTCTGCCATGGAAATGTCACAGAATACTCATTAGCGATGCATTGGTGACACGACATGTGAAGGTGCTACACATCATAAGCAAAACCGACACAATAACTCATCAGCTTAGCGAGTTGGCGCAGGTGGACGGGTTAAAAGTATCTTATCCGCTTTATATGAAGGAGTCGCCGCAGAGGAAACTGGCGGATTTTGGAACTACCTGATGTTTTATTGCTTTTGTAGTTTTGCTATGAAGAAACCGTTGCATTGGTGTTTATGTGGATAGAGACGTTGGCACGCTGTTAAGCCCTTTAGTCCCGGCATTCCGATTTTGGGTTCAATCTCTACTAAGCGGAAGTTGAGGTGAGCTTTTAGGAACTGCTCAATCACCCCCTCATTTTCTTCAAGCGTGATGCTACAGGTAGAGTAGACAAGTGTACCGCCTACCTTGACTTTATCGGCGCAGTTGTTAATCATCTGCAACTGGATTTCTGACATGTTTTGGATGGATTTTGGGCTGAGTCGCCACTTTGCGGAAGGTTGTTTGGCGAAAACTCCTGAACTTGTGCAAGGGGGATCTAAAACCAGCAAATCTGCTTCTCCTATCAGCGGCACCGAAGCCCGTGCGTCTGCGACCAGAGGTTCAGCGATTTTTGTGCCCATCCGAGCGGTCTCCTTCTGCCACGTCCTCATGCGTTTAGCTGAGAAATCCACGGAGATAATGCTGCCTTGGTTAAACATGAGTTGAGCGATGAGAGTGGTTTTAGCGCCCGGTGCGGCACAGATGTCGAAAACTATGCTGTTCGCGGCTGGGTTTGCGACCTCCGTCACGAAGCAGCTGGCTTTGTCCTGCACATAAAATAATCCTGATTTGAGGCTTGATGAAGTGTTAAGTGGCGTTTTAAGCTCCAAAACTTTGTAAATGTATTTTAACGGTTCGACTTTTTCGAGTTTTACGCCTTCCGCTGCAAGTTTCTGCACGATTTCCGCTTCAGATGCCGCTAAAGTGTTGATTCGGATGTAGGTTGGGGGCGGGTTGAGGCTACCTTTGAGGAATGCGACGGCTTCTTCTTTGCCGAAGAGATTGGTGAGGTATTCGACGAACCACGTGGGGTGGAAAGTTTCAAGCGCCATGCGCTCGGTGTCGTTTGCTGCCTCCATAATGGGCGCAAGTTGACGGGTCAACAGAAAACCCAAGTAGGGCTCGATTTCGCGCATGATCTGCCAGCCCAGAATTGAGCGACCTAAGCTGGCGATGCTCTCGGCTTCTTTTATGTGGATTTTGCCCCAGTTTTGAGCTACACGGGTCTGGTAAACGTAGAGGCGCAGAAATGCTTGGATGCCCTGATTATACTCGGCGATTTTTTTAGGCGTCACGACATTGTTGATGAGTTTGTCGATGAGGTTTTTGCGCCGCGTGGTCTCAACGACCAGTCTGTATGCGAAGCGCATGGCCTGCGGGTTGCTTATACCCAGCTGTTTAGTTGTACGCACAAGTGCTGAGCGTTCGTTTAGGCGACGTAGTTCCATCCAGCTCAAGGTTTCTATAGCGATTGTCCAAGCTTCCCGCAACAAATTTTTTCACACAACAACCAAATGCAGTGCTGGTAAATAAGGAATTCAAATTAGGCTCCTGTTACTGCATGTTTGCAACCGCATAATTTCTGAAAAATCAAGTGCGGCAGGACACAAAAAATAAGTGTGTAATAACTTCACCGCACACATTAGTTTATGCAACTTTTTTCCTTTTTTATTATCGAGGTAATTACAAGATGAGCCAAGTAATCAAGCGCCGAAGCACCCCTGAAACCCGTGCTGGACAATACATGTGCCCAGATTGCGGAAAGATATTTGATACAAAAAAAGAAGTAGATACACACAAACACACAATTCATGATCCTGATGTTACAATAGCAAATAAAGGACTCTCTGCGAATTTAATTACTAATTTCTCAGTTTAACATCTCAATTTTTAACTTTGTTTTCTTATTGGGCATTTTGTCCTCTTCTGTCAGTAAACATTTTAGTCTCAACACACCATACTGGGACTAAGGTCAAGAGGGATGGCGAGCACACTAGACAAATGGTTCAGTCAACCAGCTAAACCTCAAGTCAAAGAAGAGGTTAGAGCGCAAGCCCCGCCAGAGCCTCAAACAGCAGCCGAAATTGAAGAAGAACCCGCCCCCGAAGTAATTAAACGTAAAAAACGGGAGCGTCAACCATATCCACCCATTGCACCGACTAATCTGCCTCCGTCCTACTTTGTTTCTGCTTCATACGATGGAAAACAAAAGAAAGCAGTAATCAAACTCTATGAGCCCGAGTCTGGGCAGATTTACTTCTGGTACGACAACACCGAGCATAAACCATATTGCTTGACAAGCATCGCTAAAGAGGAGATGGATCTGTTTGGGAGGGTTAAAAGTCATGAGGGGTTCGACAGCTTCGTAACTGAAAAGCGGTTTGATCCTTTAAACAATAGGGTAATAGATGTCACCAAGATCATCTGCAAAGATCCCTTAGCCATCGGTGGCAGACCTGCAGGCACAATACGTGATATCATCCCAGAGGATTTCCCAAAAGTCTTTGGTGCTAGAATGATAGACAGTGACGCTAAAATCTGGGAATCTAAAATTAAGTATTATCAATCCTACATTTACGACAAGCAACTACTGCCGGGCATGATTTATGAGGTAAAAGACAACAATTTGGTTCCAGTAGTTGTAGAATCAGCAACAGAGAACCTATCAAAAATCCGCGCGCTCTTCAAGGACTGCACCGAAGAAGAGCGCGAATACGCTGAGAATTGGGCAAAATTGTTAGAGTATCCAGCACCGCAGTTTCGCAGAGCAGCAATAGACATCGAAGTCTACTCGCCGCTAAGCAATCGTGTACCTGATGCGCGTGAAGGTGCCTGTCCAGTCATCGCTTGCTCTATCTACAGTTCTGACGGCGACAAAAAAGTCTTAATGCTCAAACGTGAAGGCATGACGGAAGGTAATACAGAATTAGTCAAGGGCATAGAGGTTGAATTCTGCGAAACTGAAGAAGAACTTCTGCGTAAAGTCTTCGATGCCCTAAACGATTACGCCTTCATCTTAACATTTAACGGTGACGACTTCGACCTACGCTACCTAGCACACCGCGCCTATAACTTAGGCTTCAGCAAACGCGACATCCCAATCGAAGTCGGAAAACGCGTCTGCCTCCTGCGCTATGGAATCCATCTTGATCTTTACAAGTTCTTCTTCAACCGTAGCGTGCAAATCTACGCTTACGGAGGCAAATACAAAGATGTAAGCTTAGATGATGTCGGCAACGCACTGATCGGGACACAAAAAATCCATCTTGAAAAGGCGTTTGGCGACCTCAACTACAGTGAACTGGCGGCTTATTGCCTTCGAGACTCAGAAATCACTTACAAACTAACAAGCCACGAAAACGATTCAGCAATGAAACTTATGCTTGTACTTGCCAGAATTGCCAGTATGCCCATGGAAGACGTCAGCCGACAAGGCGTGAGTCGATGGATACGCAACTTTATGCATCGTGAACACCGCAAACGTGGCATGCTCATTCCCAACGCCGAAGAGATCCTTACCAAAAAAGGCAAGACCTCAACAACTGCTGTAATTAAAGGTAAAAAATACAAGGGTGCAATAGTTGTTGAACCTAAACCTGGAGTGCACTTCAACGTCGCCGTCATGGACTTTCCCAGCCTATATCCGTCAATTATTAAAGTCTGGAACCTAGGGTACCAATCCATCGGTTGCAATCATCCCGGCTGCAGAAACCACGTAATCCCTGATACGCAACATTGGGTATGCACCGAAAAACGAGCCCTCGAAAGCTTGCTGATTGGCTCGTTGCGAGATTTACGGGTACGTTGGTATAAGAGCCGTGCCAAAGACAAAACTCTACCGCCTGAACTTCGTAGTTGGTATAGTATAACACAGGGAGCACTGAAAGTCATCTTAAACGCCAGCTATGGGGTATTCGGCGCAGACAGCTTTGATCTATATTGTCCACCAGTAGCTGAAGCAACTGCAGCTATAGGTCGCTACTCCATAACCCAAATACTCAAACATGCCGAAGCAGTTGGTATCAAGGTTCTCTACGGTGATACCGATAGCGTATTTCTCAAAAACCCTTCTAAAGAACAAATTGAAGATGTAATCCACTATACTGAACACGAATTAGGCATGGGCATCGATATGGAAAAAACCTATCGATACGCAGTTTTTAGTTCACGCAAAAAGAACTACCTAGGGGTACTTGAAAATGGAACTGTCGACGTGAAAGGATTAACGGGTAAGAAAAAACATATCCCGCTTTTCATCAAAGATGCCTTTAACAAAATGAAGGAGCGACTTGCAGAGGTCAAGAATCCAGAGGAATTCGAGAAAGCCCGAAAAGATATAGCCACCATTGTGCGCGAACGTTACAACATCCTTAAACGCAGAGAGTGGGCGGACAATAGTGAACTTGCATTTCACGTTGTATTGGGTGACGAGTTATCTCGTTATACTAAAACTACACCTCAGCATGTGAAAGCAGCTTTAATGTTGGAGAAAAACGGAAAAGAAATACGTGCAGGCGACTTAATCAGCTTCGTCAAAGTCATAAGCAAAGACCATGTTAAACCTGTCGAGTTAGCATCCCGCAACGAGATTGACGTTGATAAGTATGTAGCTTACTTGCAGTCAACCTTTGACCAAGTGCTAGATGCATTAGGCTTGAATTTCGATGAAATAATTGGACTAACCAGGCTTGCGAGCTTTCTGGGTGCTTAATCTAAGAAAGTACTTGTATAAGTACACCAAGCAGAGTAAACAACGCTACTATTAGCGAGATTACTATCACTACTGCGCGTTCTGTTAGGGGTCGTTTGTAAGTGATAATTGTAACTAGACTCTTTCTGCTATCTGAACATAATTTTTTCCCGTCAAAAATAACAGAGGCCTTTTTGCGAACAAAGAAGATCGAAAGCAGAATTATTGAGCTGTTGAAAATGAAGGGAAGGATGGAGATTATGAGGTTAACTTTCATATCGGATATGACCGCGAACGCGGCTATTGTCATACCTATGGCAAATGAACCTGTGTTGCCAACAAAGATTTTGCCTGATACATTAAGGAGTGATAGTACTATCCAGAAGAGTAGCGGCCCAAGCATTAAGAGCCAGTTGGGCGAGAAAACCATCAATCCAGCTATTACTATTGCGGGGCAGACTGATTCTAACCCATTCAAACCCCCGAGCTGATTGACAGTATTGGTTACGATCATAACGATTAGTGGGATTATGATGTAGAAATAGGAAACACCGAAATCTACCATTCCGAGTAATGGAAGCGTAATAGTTGTTCTGGCACCGATAACCTGAGCATAGTAAATCAACGGCAAAGCTGCAATGAGCGGCATGAAGGCTTTATAGCGCCATTTCAGGTCAATCCAATCGTCCATCATACCCATAAAGCCGCCGAACAAAATACATGAGGCTAAAGTAAAGGCTCCTGAGACTGGTACAGGATTGGAGCTTTGCTGCAAAAAATATACCAAGAAAAGATAAACAGTGGTGAATAGGACGTAGAAAATGCCTAAACCAGTGGGGATTAAGGGTCGACCAATTTTGTGTTGGTCGGGGACCTTTGGAAACACTTCATCTCTTCCTTTTTAGGAATTAAGGATTATCCGCGTTGTATGCAGCCCAGTCTATTTCGTAGATCGCTATTATTGGAACTAGTCCGCTGTATGTCTGGGGCAGCGTGTCTATTCCTGAGAAGTGTGCTTCGTTGAAATATGTCGGAGCTGACGCTGTGCTAGTAGCCTGAACAGTAATCCCCATTTGAGTCATTCTAGCAGCATATTGGTTTTCAGCAAAACTCATGAGTTCTGCCACTGTACAGTTCAAACCACGGTCGTTCCATTCCCATCTACCAGTAGTTGCACTGTTTTCGCCGAATGAGGTTTCGTTGGTCCATGCATCGGTGGCGCTGATGAATCCTTGATTTATCAATCTATCTTTGCCTTGCCCGGAGATTCTTGCCATCCAGACCCATTTTCCTTCGTCACCATAACCTGCGGGTATAGCGTAGTATTGGTTGCTTCCTTGACTGGTTTCTCCTACATATAAAACTTCGAAGATAGCGATGTACTTAACACGGTCTTGACCATAAGTTGAAAGCATAGCCAGGGATTGGTTTTCTGTACCCATGAATGTAAAGCCTATGTTTTCTATTTGAGTAGAGTTCACAGTCGTGTTGTCGGCTAAACTAGTGACGTTTGCAAGATCAGCTAACCAGTTACCATAGTCCCACCACATTACACAAACATCAGTTGATTTAGCATTATTCTGTAACCAAGTGATTGCATCAAGCCATGTACCTACGTTAGTAGTTAGACCAGCCCCACCAATAGGCAAACTTGAAACGCTGATTGCTGTAGGGACATATGCATTGGAAATTGCTCGAGGGGTACCTCCTGTTTGAGGTGAGAACGCAAAGGCAGATACTAGGAGCATGAATATAACGAAAACTGCCAAAGCACTGTATTCCTTACTGACATGCAGCATTTTACGTTTGGATTTTACCATTACTTTAGATGATGATTCTTTTAGCAAGGTGAAAAAGGGTTTCACTGAGCCCATTATACCTATGGCTGCAATTACCGCGAATGCTGGTGCAAAGAGAACAAGCAGTCGCACCATTGAAGTTGCGAAGTATAGTGAAGTTACTGAGAAAAGTAACAGGAAGATGTTTCTGTTGGTTGGATTACGCAAGGTAAAGTACAAACCGATTAGGAAGAAGAGAATAGTTATTCCCATTTCTAGATAGAGATTTCCCCATCCTGAGATTCGCTGTTCAGCCACTGAATCGATTAGTGGCGAAGATGATCTAATGAATGGGTTTAGTACAGTGATGAATTTTCCTGCAATACTACTCAGAGAACCGGTTGCCCATAAAGCCACAAATGCCCCGATTATGACAACTAATGTGGCGACTGTTAAGGTAAGTTTACTTTTCACCGTTATGTTATTTCTCAAAAGTTCAGCCACAATCAACACAAGAAATACTGCGACTACGGGTAGTACAGCGCCCGAAGTCAGGTAGCCAAGGCCGATATAGGGAACTTTTGTTCCTATCATTAGGGCTAAGCCGAAGGTTATGCTGTAATTTATCAACATTCTTTGACTGTATCTTTTGAGGAGGACCAAGACGAAGACAAAAAGAACAGATAAGCCAATCATATAATACGCTGCTCCCCAGCCTGATATGAAATAGGCTAGTGCCAAACCTGAGCCCAGCGAGTATAATAATGATGTTCTAAGTGAACGATTTGCATCTAATGAGCGCATGAATAGGAGTATGAATGAGACTAAACCAAGGACACCTGGAACTTCTGTGTCAAAGAAACCTAAGGAGCTTCTCTGCAAAAAGGAGGGTGCTAACGCAAGGAATAATGCGGCGAATAAACCGACTGGTCTGCCGCCCATATCTTTACCTACAAAGTAGAGAATCAAACATGAGACTGCCGCTATGAACGCTGGAAGTATAGCACAGAAAGTCATCAAATCAAATGAGCCAAAAACTGAGGCTATGCTATAGAGGACTGCTGCCGTCATGGGTAGGGCTGGGAGAGAAGTAGACATATCTAAACCGTTGGGATACCACTTTTGCATATTAATCCAAGGTTCTGGATAGTAGGGCGAAAGTAAACCGTTATCCACCATATGCCTAGTGATGCTCAATTGGTAGTAGGGGTCAAACTCATTCAGGTATGATGTGCCGGCTGCGAGGTTTTCCCATCTGAGTGGTAGTAAGCGAACGGCAAACGCGACGAAGAGAATTAAGAATAATGCGGCATATGCAATTATTGTACCGTGGCTTACTTGTATACCGAAGCCGCTAAAACCTGAGAAGCTTTTGCCAAGTTTTTCCTTGATAGTTTCCCCCAATTAAGCCATCTCCATGTAATTACGATTGTAGTATTTTACACATGGGCGATTTATTTATGGCTTTCCAAAACTAAACAAATACAGCTCTAACATCTAGAAGAGTTTAGTAATTTGCATTATCACCCACGGGCTAAATTTTACGAGCCGTCGGAAGCCAAAAAGTCTCTCAACCCCCGCCATAATAAAAACTATATTATTCTGGGAAGTTCTCCCCAAAGGCAACCAACTATAACCCATCTTTCTTTTTATGATGAACCCTGTTTTGACCAGGCACTGTATAACTTCCTCATAAGAGTGGCGATAGGATTTTCCCTTCATGGCCTTCAAT
>JAXDAO010000273.1:0-4921 GCA_034679745.1 Bathyarchaeia archaeon | reverse complement strand
TTACCAGTTAAGATAACAACCATATTTCGCGGGAGGTCGTGGTTCTGATGAGCCTCAGCGACATTGGCAAGTGTGATTTTTTTAACTTCTTTTTTAGTGCCAGAAATGAGATTCCTTATTGGATGCTTGGGAAACAGGCACTTCATTAAAGCTTGCTCAGTTGTATGCCTTGGGTCATCTGAAAGCTCAGCTATCTCGTTCAATATTACTTTTTGTTCTATCTCAAATTTGCTATTTTCAAATTCTTTGTCAAAAATTAGTTCAGCCATTATTTTTGAGGCATCTACTATTTTCTCAGAGAAAATGCTAAGCCAAGCAAATGTGCTATCGTATGATGTTTCAAAGCCCGAGCAGCCTCCCATTCGTTCAATTTGGTGGTGGAGACTTATTCTCTTTTTTGAGCCGCCAACCAACATGTGTTCGAGGAAATGAGCAGTACCTACTTTTTCTATTTCATCATCGTTTGAACCATATTTTATTGCTACAGACAGTTGCGCTGTCATAGCAGACTTGTTTGGGTACTGTAGAACTATCAACCCATTTGAGAGAACATCTCTTTTCCAAACCAAACCATTAGTCATATCAACAAAGTGTAGAGAAAGCAACTAAAAAACTTGATTTGCTAATTTTTTAGATAATCTTTGAGGTTTGTTTCCCCAATCTTAAGCGAAGGAAATGCATCAATAATCTGTTTAGCTATTTCAGCCAGCAACCTCTTAACGCCATCTGTTTTCTCAACTTCAATTCTTGGATAAAGCCTAACAACTAAACCATCATCTCTAACGTTTATCATTGCAATGAAAACTGTCTTCTTTGCAGTTTCAATAGCAAGCGAATCCACAAGAATCGCACTCTTGCTACGCTCAAAATACACGTCAGTTGTTTTCAGGATATTCTGGTTTTCTCTTATCATCAGCGGTTTCAATTCCCTGAAGATATCTTCCATCGAGACTTTTCCATTCAGAACAACATGAGGCATAGTTTTCCCTAAGCAAGGTAAAGTGAGCAGATACTTAGGTTTTTACCCATAAATCAATCTTCTACAGAAATCAATAACAGAAAAATGATTGCCCATTTTTAAAATAAAAAATAAAAATTGGGTTTTGTGGGTGATATCTCCACTTTTGTTTGGGTTCAAACCCCGCCCTGCCCACCACGGACAAACCCTGTGACAATTATCGTAAGGTATTGTTTACAAAAAATGGGGATGATTTAGGGAAAAATTACGCTATATTGTGGGGGATTAACGAAGTTCCGTGTGGTGTCGTATACGTAGTCTGTTTTTTCCAGGTTGTCAACTACGAATGTGAATGTTTTGCCACTAGGTTTGTTAACCGTTGCTGAGGTGAAGCTGACTTCGCCGTTACTATCTGTTGTAGCTTTTACTGTGCCCGATGTTGGGCTTTGCCAATGACCAGTTACAGTTACACCTGCAGCAGCGTTTTCATTTAAGCCCGCTACGGTTACGGTTGCGGTCACATAGCCTCTTCTTCCTGTAGGAGTCGCAGCCATCGTGATTTCTTCCACCCAAATGCTTGGGAGCTCCACGTAGGGGTTTACTGTGACGAATATGTCGTCTGAATCAGAAGCGCCTTCGTTGTCAGTTACCGTTAAGGTCACGGTGGTTGTTCCAACACCAAAATCGTAATGGAGTTGAGTTCCCGTGCCAATCTCAGTTCCTCCTATTGTCCAAGAATAAGTAGCTATTGAACCGTCTGGGTCTTTTGAAGCAGAGCCATCAAGAGTCACCGTCTCAACACCATCATTCCCCGCGTCGGTTACAGTTTGGTCTGCTCCAGCATTGGCAACTGGGGGTTGATTCGGAATGGGTCCTATTGGGGGAGCTGCTTGGTCTACATCAATTATTCCATACCCATACCAGTTGTCTTTGCCAATGCTTCCTAGGTCGTCTGCGGTGTCGATTAGTCTTTGGCGGACTTGTCCAGCGGTCAATGTAGGTTCACCTGCCCAGATGAGTGCTGCGGCGCCAGAAACATGCGGAGTAGCCATAGATGTGCCTGAGGCAGTAGCATAATAGTATCCTGCTACTCCGTCAATGGGTATAGTCGGGGGAAAAGTCGAACTTATACTTACACCTGGAGCTGCTAATTCGACTGCTGGTCCAGTGCTTGAAAAGCTTGCTTTCACATCTGAACTGTCAGTTGCAGCCACAGCTATAACTGAGCTGTATCTACCGGGGTAATCTACTGTGTCAAGTTCCCGGGTTCCAATTTTTCTGTAGTCATTTCCAGCTGCAGCCACTATGAGTAAGCCTCGGCCGGAATTGTAAACTGAGTCACATGCGGCTTGTAGATATGGATCGTTGTAGTTGGAGCCTAAGCTCATAGAAATTATTTTAGCCCCATGGTCTCGAGCCCAATAGATGGCTGCTATGATGTCGCTTGTGTATCCGCTTCCTGAGCTGTCTAACACTTTTAATGCAATAATTTGGGCGCCGGGCGCTACACCTATAACGCCTTCGTTGTTACCTAATAATGCGGCGATTGTGCCTGCAACGTGTGTTCCGTGACCGTTGTCATCTATTGGATCAACGTCATCATTTACAAAATCGTAGCTATCATATTCAATGTACTTTCCAGCAAGATCTGGATGATTATAGTATATTCCAGTGTCTATGATTGCTACTTTTACGCCTGTGCCTGTGTTGTATGTGTGAACTGGAGCTGTTTGATCAATACCGCTGTCAATTCTGTCAACTCCCCACGGAAGTGTTTCAGTAGTTGCCCAGACCTTAGCGTCAGGTTCCACATAAGCAATGTTGGGGTTTCTCTGCAAGGCATCAATAGCGGCTTGAGGCAAAGAAGTTGCTATTGCCGAGATTTCGCCAAAGAAGTGATCTACATCTCCACCCAACGCGCGGATTATTTCAGGATTTGCCTGATTATTGAAACCTACAATGACTTTTTGTTTTTCACCTAATTGATCAGAAAGACTAGCCATTGTCAAGGGCATTAAAGACAGAATTATTGTTAGACATAACACAACAGGAAGTAATTTTTTCAAGCAATACACCGCTGATTTACTAGAAACCTTAAGAATATAAGTTTTTTTTCCGTTTACTGAATAGCAAAAAAGACAACAGATCAAGGTTTTCTTATCCTTGTTTTGATATGCAAAACCGTTTGAATCGACTACACTCAGAGTAGTAGCTACACATGTTACAGTAGTAGGCCTTGGGAATTGAATATGCACAAATTCAGAGTATTGAGCATTTTATTATGCTATCTGCAATGCCTGCATGTCCTTCCCCGTCTTGTAGTCAGTTTAATAAATTTTTTACATCTTTTATTTTTATGAAAAGTCTTATAACTCTAATTTATGATCACATTTTCTTTAGCAGGTTCAACCCTTGAGGTTTACTACAAGCAACTTTGTCCTAGCAATCGTTGCAACTTTCTTAGTACTAACCATTATGTTCTTTTCATTCGCTGCCGTGGGATCACAATATGCAACGCTTTTCTCTACAGCTGACCGATTTAACATTCCATCGTTAAATGGCTCAATTCGTTTTGCGCATAACGGATCTTATTCGTCGGCAACAATGGAGAATAACACTTGGATCTTCAAGGATTTAAGATTCGATAATGTTATGAATAATTCCGCTTTAGGCAACTTACAAATTTCAGTGCAGGACTCAAACATCACAATATTTTCTTTCTATGCATCAGAAAATATTAGTTTGACCCGCCAAAATGTGCGCTACTTCGCTGAAGGCGCCGGTACCCAAGTGGTCTATTTAGGCATCAATAAAACAACTCACTACTCTGAATGGTGGGTGACAATCAATGCTCCATCATCCATTTTCCTAGCTGAAGGAAGAGAGTGGCATCTTTTGCCGAATAACACTGTAATTGTCCACGGTCAAACTGGCAACGTCTCGATAACTCATTCCAACTTTGGCGCCTCAGAAGACAGCAACCTCCCATTCTGTCAACACCACTCTATTGCTATAATAACAGCAGTACTGGTCGCTGCTACAATAACAGTCGCGTCGATACTTCGTCTTAAAGTCAAGAAGAAACAACTAAAGTAGTCATATCTAATCGCTGGATTATCGAAGCTATGGATAAATGACATTCAATTATGTTGCTAATCGAGGACTATCGCAAGCGTTTTGGGTGTCTTTCTTGGAGAAAACAGAAAACTGCAAACAAAGACATCACCATTAATTTGAGCCCACTTATCCTTAATCTGATTCCTAAATAAAAAAGGGAGGGAAGATATTTTTGAATTGGCTTGCAACTTTATGGTCTTTTTCTTAGGACTAGTATAGTGACAGCAAAGCCGATTGCGATTGCAACTATGATGCCGATTATGCCGGGTAGGATGTATTGGTCAGCTAATGATGCAGGTTGTGTTGGTTGCGGTGTTG
The DNA here is from genome assembly GCA_034679745.1 of Bathyarchaeia archaeon. Classification (GTDB taxonomy): domain Archaea; phylum Thermoproteota; class Bathyarchaeia; order Bathyarchaeales; family Bathycorpusculaceae; genus Bathycorpusculum. Next base: position 528 of record JAXDAO010000273.1, on the reverse strand, counting down.
GTGTCGCTGGTGCTGGATCAACTGCAAACGAAGTAACAGCATGAGAGACAAAGTATGATTCGCTGCCTGCGAAAGTTGCGTAGACTGTGTATTTGCCTTCAATGTCTGGTGTCCAGTTGTAGCTGAAGTATCCATCTGAATTACTCACAGTTGTGCCGATTGTTCGATAGTTGCCATTTGAATCTAGTACAGCAAGAGTGACTTCAACGCCTGTTGCGTTTGTTGGCTTAATCTGCTGCTGGTAAGCGTATTCCATCCATGCTTCCATGCTATCCTCAGAGACCGCTGGAAGACCATTTGGAAAGCGTTTTGCGATTATGTCCTGTGTCGTGCCGCCAGATGTGTCCATGACTGTGCCCTCTAAAAGTACGCTGCTACCATGTACCGAAACCTTCGGAGATGCTGAAACTGTAGTCACTGTTGGACCCTTGCCGAAGCTATATATCTGGTTGTCAAGACTGTCATATGAGATCAAGTAACCGTCGCCTACAGGACCACCAGTTGTAGGGCTGTACTGTAATATTTTCC
>JAXDAO010000272.1:0-2590 GCA_034679745.1 Bathyarchaeia archaeon | reverse complement strand
TTTGATATTTTTAAGTGAGTTTCTAATGTCTTCAGCTGGGAAAGGTCTAAAAGTGCGTATCCTAAGAACACCTGCTTTAATGCCTTCTTGGCGTAGTTGGTCAACGATAACTTTTATTGTCCCGGAAGTTGAACCTATAACTACTACTGCAACTTCTGCGTCTTCTAGTTTGTAGGCTTCGATTAATCCATTACCGTAGCTTCTGCCGCTGATTTTAGCGTACTCAAAGTTAACTTCTTGTATCTTGTTATATGCATTCTTTATGCCCTCTTCTTGTTGACGTTTAAATTCAAAGTAATAGTTCTGAAGTGCATTTGGTCCCATAGTCATTGGATTCTCCGGATCAAGTTTGAAAGGGACAGTTTTTCCTTCATGAGTAACCACTATTGGACATTTGCGTTCTCCAACATACGCTTTGACGACATCTTCGGGTAGAACGTCCACTCTTTCAAGTGTGTGGCTAATTGTGAACCCATCCAACCCGATTATGACAGGCAAAGAGACACCTAGGTCTTCGCCTATCTTGAAGGCTTGAATTATTGAGTCGTATGCTTCTTGGGCGTTTTCAGCATAGATTTGGATCCAACCGCTATCCCTTTCAGCCATTGCATCAGAATGGTCGCCATGGATGTTTAATGGTGCTGACAATGCACGATTGGCCACAGCCATTACAACTGGAACCCGTGAACCAGAGGTAACAAAGAGCATTTCATGCATCAATGCTAAACCAGCTGATGCACTTGCAGTAAAGGTTCGGGCGCCTGTTGCACCTGCTGCGAGACATGCTGTCATGGCACTATGCTCTGATTCAGTACAAACGAATTCAGTTTGAACTTCGCCGTTAGCAACATATTCACTGAATTTTTCAACTATGATTGTTTGGGGAGTAATGGGGTAAGCTGCAACAACATCAACATCGCATTGTTTAACCGCGAAGGCAACTGCTTCGTCACCATTCATACCGATAATTTCTTGTTTAACTTGCTGTGTAGCCATTCTTATTCCTCCGGCATCTTCATTGTTATAGCTTTAACTGGACATTCGTTGGCACAGATCCCGCATCCCTTACAGAACGTCATGTCAAATTGGACCTTACCCTTTTCAGGACGCCAATTTATTGCCCCCTCAGGACAGAGTAAAACACATGTCATGCAAGTGGTACACTTCTCTACATCATAAACGGGCATGTAAGTTTTCCAGTCACCGGTCATGAAGCCTATGCTCGATTTGGGCGGAACCCCTGCAATAGAAATTTCTTTCCAGGTTTTTTCTTTACTGCTCATTGCACTTTGGCCTCCCTATACGCTTCCTGTATGACAGCAAAATTTTTCTCAGCTAAGTCTAACCTAAATTTTCCCTTAAGGGTCTTTTGTATTCCCTCTAAAGTCACTATGTCAGTGGCTTTTGCGACGACGCCTAGCAAAGCAGTGTTTGTTATTGGGGCTCCCAAGATTCTTAGGGCAATTTCAGTTGCGGGAACTGTCCAAACCTTGCCTTTAGTAACTTTGAGATTCTCTTTCAGTGCAGTTGGATCCTCGTTTGAATTTATTATTAAACAATCTTCATCACGGTTTAATCCAGCAGTAACGGGTACCGTTTTAAGCAATGTATTGTCTAAAACGACCACAACATCTGGATCATAGATTGCGCAATGTAACCTTATTGGTTCAGTGCTAATTCGGGTAAACGCAGTTACGGGGGCACCCATCCTCTCAGGCCCAAATTCTGGGAACGATTGAATGTATTTGCCTTCGTCCAAGGCGGTCCTAGCCAAAAGTTCACTGGCAGTCCAAGCGCCCTGCCCACCTCTACCATGCCACCTAAACTCTACCATAGATTTCAAAGCAGTCCCTTCCCTAAAGTAGCTTCTCAGTAAAAATGACGAATACCTTGATATACATTTTTCTAGTCGATACGACTAATTTATCAATGTGTAGCATTAAACCGCCTTCCTAAAGCATGGGTGACCGTCAAAATCACAAATGTATTGCCAGCCATCTTCTATGTATCGTTTAGCATCTTCTACCGTTAAAGCAATAGCCGAATTATATTTGCCTTCAATAGGGTAATCCTTGAATTTTGTATATCGGTCTGTGCTTGAACTGCTTTTATGACCTAGTAGGTATTGAACATAAGGCTTATTGTTGGTTTCCAAGAGCTTCTTTTTAGCAAAGTAATGCCTGAACGTGTGTAGGTGGATTCTTAGCAATCTAGGGTTTTTCTGGTTATTCGCCGCTGTCTTGCGTAAATGCACTAAGTTGCTTCTTGCTACACCACCATTAGGATTAAAGACGTATGGCTCATACTTGCGTTTCAAGTCGCTAATCATAGCTATAGTTTTTATCGGAACAGGGATTGTTCTTGTGTTGCTGTTTTTTTCAGGTGAATTAACTGCGATTGTTAGGGCTTCGCTGTCAATGTCAGCCCAGGTTAACCGTATTGCTTCGCCGGTTCTCATTCCAGTTGTAGCTAGTAATTGGAGAAATGCAGCTGTGACTTTGCCAGCTCCAAAAATTAAAGTGTTGACTTCTTCAGCGGTTGGCTTGAATGGTTCTTTTGATTGATAGTTGCTTTTCGGTGGATCATCCCA
>JAXDAO010000271.1:0-3494 GCA_034679745.1 Bathyarchaeia archaeon | reverse complement strand
GAGATGGCTTTCCGAGCATACGACCCATGCTTTGGATGCGCAACTCATGCCGCAGTCGGACAGATGCCGCTAACCGTCAAAGTCTTCGACGCACAAAAACAGTTAGTCGATTGCGTAAGCCGATAACTCCTTTGCCCTTTTTATTGGGAACATTTTCCACAAAAAACCCTAAAACATATGGGTTAACACTTATCTGTAAACAGCACTTCCCTTTCATTAAGAATTGATTAGCATGCTACCGCAACCACCCAACCCGAATCATAAAAGAATGAAAAGAGAAAAACAAACCATCGGTTACATGGTAGAAATCTACTGCAAAAAACACCACGGACCCCACAACGAATTATGTTCAGAATGCAGACAATTCGAAGAATACGCGTTCTTGCGCCTCGACAAGTGTCCTTTTCAAGAAAAGAAAAGCACCTGCGGAAAATGCCTCATCCACTGCTACCGACCTGAAATGAAAGAAAAAGCCAAAACAGTAATGCGCTACTCTGGTCCCCGCATGCTTCTGCACCATCCAGGATTAGCATTGCATCATCTTTGGGATGGTCGACGCAAGCCACCAGTGCTTGCCAAAAAAACAAATCAGTAAGCAAACTTTTTCTAACATCACACCCACTTTTACTGCGGGTTTCCATGACCGAGAAAATTGAGTACTCCCTCCACAACTGGGTCATAGGTTCCAAGAGGATCATAATAGCTGGCATCGGAAATCCCATCCGCTCAGACGATTACATAGGCCTAAAAGTTGTTGAAGACCTCAAAGGAAAAGTCGGTAGCAATGTCTGTCTCCTAGAATGCGAAACGGTGCCAGAAAGCTACCTCTTAGAAATTGAAAAATTTGATCCATCACATGTGCTTTTGATTGACGCCGCAATTTTAGGGCACAAAGCCGGAGAAGCAAACCTAGTCGAACTAGATGAAGTTCCGGTGTTTTCCGCGGTATCATCACATGTGATGCCCCTGAGACTTTTTTGTGAACACATAAAGAAAGTAACCAACGCAAAAGTCAGTTTGCTGCTAATTGAGCCCAAAAGTATAGAGTTCGAAGAAGGATTAAGTGTTGAAGTCCAAGCCACAGCCATCAAAATAGCAAAAATTCTGATTAGCCTACTTGTTTAGTTGACATTTTTCTTAAACACGTAATCAATAATTAAAAGCCGCTTGTTATGTGAGTAATGGGTTTCTTTGAGCTCAATCTGCTCTTTAGTTACCCATTTGGCAATAATGTGCTCCTCCTGCTCTTGATCTTCAAATGTACCTCTCCAGTTCAATTCAAGAGTATTATCATCTTTCCATTTGCCAACATGGTCACGAAATTCACCATCCGAAGTAACACTAAAAATATGAACTTGCTTTTTTGTTTCATCAAAGCTCCATATACCATTCTCGTAGTAGTCCTCGTAACCCTCAATTTTAGTGTTAATTTCCGAGTTTATCCCTGATTCGATTTCCACAGCGGTCATTTCGCCGCAGCCAAAGACAATTTTGCCGCCTGAAGTCTTCATAGCTATGCCCACTGACCAATCCCCAATCAGTTGTTTCAGTAATTCCAGCTCTTTGGATTGTTGCTGTGTCATAGTCAAGAACTAACATAAATTATGTAATAAACAAATGTGGTTGCTTGCTTGCAACAACTTCTAACCTGGTTACGTTAATTAGCAGGTTTAACAGATAGGAGTAGATGTGAGTAGTTATGACAGGTAAAGCAGTTATCATCATGGGTTCAGATCGCGACTTAGACTTTTCACGTGAAATCGCAAAGTACCTAAAACTCCTCGGCGTAAAGTACGAGTTCCGCGTTGCTTCTGCACACAAGACCCCCCAGAAAGTACTGGAAATAATCAAAGAATTCGAAGAAGAAAAAGTAGTCTACGTTACAGTTGCCGGACGGTCTAATGCTTTAAGCGCCTTTATCGATGGCAATACCATAAAACCTGTGATCGCTTGTCCACCATACAGCGAAAAATTCGCGGGCGCAGACATCTACTCATCGCTCCGGGTTCCAAGCGGAATAGGCTCTGTTGTGACTATTGAAACCGAGGGAGCTGCAATCGCAACAGCGAAAGTACTAGCGCTAGAAGACAAAGACTTAGCAGCAAACGTGAAGAACTATCAAGAAAGTAAAAAGAAGGAACTCGAAAAAGCTAATGAATCAGTCAAGAAACTTAAGTAACTTTACATTTTCCTATGGTATATTATAGGGCTAAGTAGCTTCATTATCTTTAGCCTGTTCTTTTCCACCAATAGTTAATCCAGTTTTCTTAATCCAAATCCACATCAAAAGACTGCCAAACGTCGTAGCACCAACCATAAGCAATAAGTAGCCGAAGAGAAATTCAGGCCCAAATACCCAAACGGAGTTTCCAAGCATAGTCGCGATGGTGTTAGGTATAAGCAGTGCCGTGCCGACAATTGTAAGGTACGCAACTAGTTTAGCAAAACGGTTATTGAGCTCTGTTAATCTAATGTTAGATATAGTCAATTGATTGTTTGCGATGGTAAGTTGGTTATTGTAGATTGCTTGCGTAGCTTCTATGCCTGAAGCTAAGACTTCAGACATGTGCTCAGATAGCCCAATTTGACTTTTTACCTGATCCACCATAGCGGTAAATAGGTTTACTATCTTCGGGTCATCTGTTAAGAGTTCAGCGTCGCCGTAGCGAATTGCTTGAAGCACATCAACGCTCTCCCATAGGGCATTCAAATAGATGATGAGTGCGTGCTTCATTTCGTAGATTTTTGGACCTAACGATGACTTGTCGACATCTCGATCCATTAAGTCGCGGTTTAAGTCGTCTCCAAATTCCTCAATCACACGCAAATGTCTGAAATTGCTATCATTGTTAGCTTCTAGAATGCGCGATAGTAGGATCGTTAATCTGTCTTCTGGCTTGATGTCTACTGGGATTTTTCTTAGAATTGCTTCTGAGTATCTTCTTAGCCTGATGAATCGTTTATCAACGAGGCGCACATGAATGCTAAAAACTAAGTTCTTTCTTATTAGCACAATCAGCGGATAAGCTTTCACATCTGTCCCACGGATCTGAATCGAGGGGTAACTTAGCCACATTTCTGTATCAAAGTCTTGATAATTGAGTTGGTCGCAACAGGACAAATTGGAAATGAAGGCTTCGCTAAAACCCATTTGAGCAGCCACGGCAGGAAGGTCCTTCATTGGGTCGTCAGTAATGTAATCTACCCAAGCAACCGATGACTTACTTACAATATCCAAGAAATTATGCGGTGACTCAGCTTCCTGCTTGAAAGTTTTCCCTGTTGGTTCTAAGCCCATACAGAACCATCGCTTTTGCATCAACTCTAACGGAGCTGCAGGTGAAACTGAAAAACTAGTCTGTGCCGTTTCAGTTTGGTTTTGCTCGTTCAACTTCTTCCCCTCCCGATTTGAACAATGATACTTGTCCATCCTTCAAATCGCTTTGACTAAATAGGCTTTACTGTTGTCTAATTCATAGATATTTTTTCTTCGT
>JAXDAO010000270.1:0-5539 GCA_034679745.1 Bathyarchaeia archaeon | reverse complement strand
CTACGGCATGGTGGAGTGGTTGAGTTTGAGGGCTTTGGAACTAAAGCATACGTTACAATCTTAGGAGAGAGACCTCAATGAGTAGTGAACCAATAGAGAGACGTGTATCATACTTAGGTGATAGACTAAAAGCAAGCAGATGCCAATGTTGCGGCAAAGAATACTTTGAAGTCCGAGACTACTGCAGCAACTGCGGCCGAAAAAGCTATGGCAAAATGGATTCCATTGACCTTTTCTACGACAAAGGCAAACTTGAACTCTGTACTTACATTAGTGAGCCAACTAACAAATTCTCAAAACTCTCCAGCTTCATGTATGGCATAGTTACATTCCATGGTGGCAAAATCCGTGTTCCAGCAAGAATAACGGATCAATTAATTTGCGATGGTGCCGAAGTTGACCCAGCAAGCCTTGAGGGTAGAGAAGTTATCCCGCGATTCCGTAGGCGTTACTCAGTGGGCAAAGCCGACGTTCTTCCAACGATCTCATTGGCTTTCACACTTGCTGACGAATACTACCCTCACCAAGAATACACAATAATCCCACCAAGTAAAGAGTACGAATTGCCAGGTATCGTTGGTTATGGAGCTTATACATCACGCTTCCGCATCAAAGAGGACGGATTGGAACGCGCAGTACCCTTTATCGATGAGGATTCAGTTACAGCTGCTGTGGAAGCAGGAAAACTGGCACTTATCCATTCTGGTCTTGATAGTAGATGGGTCGGCAAGGTCTATGTTGGTTCCGAATCAAATCCCTATGCAGTTAAGCCGATAGCATCTAAAGTAGCTCAGGTTCTCAAACTGGGCGAAGAAGACGGTGACCTGCAAGGCGTGGATGCCGTGGACACTGAATTTGCTTGTAAAGCCGGCACCAGCATGTTCAAAGACGCGTCAGCCTTAGTTAGCTATTCACGTTCAGGCATAAAGTATGCCATGGTAATCGGTGCTGACAATTCCCAAGCGGCTCCACGAGGCTGCCCCGGCGGTGAACTCGACACATTTGTTGGATACGGTGGCGCTGCTTTCATCTTTGGTAAACAAGACGTCATAGCCGAAGTTGAAGGTTGGTACAGTTGCACTTCAGATACACCCGATTTCTGGAGACGGGATGGTGAACCATATCCAATGCATGGTGGGCGATTCACTGGTGACCCAGCATACTTTAAGCATGTCCGAAAATCAGCTTGTACACTAATGGAACGCCTAAACATGAAAGCGTCAGACATCAACTACTTTGTTCCTCATCAGCCTAACCCAACGTTCCCAGTCAGAATCGCTAAGGAGTTAGGCTTCAAGGACGAGCAATATATGCCTTCTTTGATGATTAACAAGTTCGGCAATACTTACTCAGGTGCCTCTCCAGTTGGTTTAGCGGCTACCCTAGACATAGCAAAACCGGATGAACAAATTTTGGTTGCAAGTTACGGTTCGGGCGCTGGAAGCGACGCATACCTACTAAGAACGACAAGCCAACTGCTTGACAAACGGAAACACCAGAAGATTAATGTAAAATTCTTCGCTGAGAATCCATTCGTGGAATACGTTGACTATACTACCTATAGGCGACTAAAACTGGGTATGTAGCGTTTTCTTGTTTCAACATTTTTTCAGTATATTACAAATATGGGAATATCTGTTTTAAGTAAACGTTTGCATTCTTACGATTGAATATATTAGGTATGGAGGATAATATTTACGAAAAGTAACTTTGTTAGAGCATTAAATACAGGGGAAATTCGCTCTATTATAGAAAGTGCTGATCTAGACTTTGATTTAGTAGTAAATGAGGCGTTAAACGCCTATCTGCCAAAGATTTTCTTGATCTGCCCCTTTACAGATGAGTTGTGTCTACACAAAAAACAATGCATAGGCTGCGACAATAGCCAAGTGACTAAAGGGTCTTGATGCAACTCATTTTTAATATTCAACTAAGTATTCGCTTCTAGTTCTCGCTCTTATTTGCGTTTTATACGTAGTCGATGCTATTCGGCAATACTAGTAAACACTTAATAACATCATACAATTCTCACATAGGAAAGGAGAAAAATTAGATTGGTTCTAACCGACATTGCAGAAGTCATCTACGCACCCAAGAAAGCATTCAAAGAAATTATTGCTAATCCAAAATATCTTGGCGTAATAATTGTTCTTATCTTGTTTATGGCATTACAGGTTGGGTTCCAGTATACTCAATTTTCAAAAACTAATGTTGAAACAACAGAACCCCAAGCAGGGCTCTTTCAAACATTAACAAACGCATCCTCAGGTTACTGGCAAAGTAGTCCGGAAGTATTGCTGTCTAATAGCAACGATTACTTTAACTCTACCTTATTCGTCTCGGGGTACGGGTATCTCTCAGATATCTATGGCAATAGTAGTCTTCAGCTCACGGCAGAAAATACTCGTAATATCTCGGCGGCTATAGGGAACGCCTTTAACGTTGATTGCAGTGCAACCGGTTTCCAAAACATTAGTATAATAATGAAAATTGTTTCACCTCAAACGACACCGCAAAGTGCAACATTAACACTCTACTCACTAGGTGATACAGACTTCTACCAATATGACATAACTTCAACCGTTTCCAATAGCGCTCTCATCGGTCAATGGAACAACATAACCATACCAATTGGACCTAATGCAGAAGACTGGATAGAAACTGGCAACCCCAACTGGAGCAACATTACCTCATTAAAACTTGACTTTACCTACCATGAAGCCTCAAACGTAACCATTCGCATCAGTGCACTCTACTTCCGAGGAGACTACGTGTCATTAGCGGAAAACGGTGGCACAATGGTTATCTTCTCTATCTTGCAAGCATTCTCACTACAATTCTTGGTCTCATGGCTAGCTTTAACAGGAGTTATCTATCTTGTACTCAAAGGTCTAAAGGCAACTGTCATTTGGAAACCTGTCTTTGTGGCTATTGGCTCCGCATTAATCGTAATGGTAATTCGCGCGGCAATTAGCCTGATTGCAACTGTTACGCTTCCAGCGATCTATTATCCATACGAGTTATGGACAGGTATAGGCTTTACACCCTACGGTGTGCTAACTTATCCCTCACAGGCCGTTAGCATACTTCCTATTGATGCACAAAACGCCTACGCGGCAATGGAAGCAGCATCGGCAGTCTTCAATTACATATCCATAGGTATATTCGCAATCTCATATGTCTGGTTGGGCGCTTTAATGACTATAAGTTTGGCAGAAATCAAACCGGAATATTCACTGCCGAAAAGAATCGCCATCTCCTGCATAGCCATTGGCGTAACGATTTTGGTGTTGCTTTTCCTAGTAACTGGCACTGCTTAACACTCAAAATATCAATATACCCATTTCTTCACTATTTTTTGTTGCATGAGTACTCAGTGGCAAGATTTATATCGTTGAACGAGGAAAAGCGTTAGCCAAACAGTAGAAGTGAATTAAATTGGTTGATATAAAAGACCTCAACGATGGAATGAAGCGGGTCAGCGTCGAAGCTAAAGTCGTCGAAAAAGGCGATCCGCGAGAAGTCCGATCAAGATACAAGGATGAAACCTACCGAATAGTCGACGCTGTGATAGCTGATGAAACTGGTAGCATAAAATTAACGCTTTGGAACGAACAAATAGAGCAGGTTAACGTGGGCGATAACATTAAAATCGAAAACGGCTACGTAACCAGCTTCAAAGGCGAAACCCAGTTAAACGTCGGTAAATTCGGCAAATTAACTATCTCTTAATTTCGAAACTGTTTTATTCCCACTCTTACTCCTTTTATAGTATGTCTTTACGAAAGGAGTTAGCGTTTTTTAGCGTCATCCTGCTTTTCGGGGCAGCAGTTTCCATAGTTGCTTACACTTTGAATTCAAGCAACCCCTGGAATCTGGCAATGCGCCTGTTTGCCCTAAACGGCTTCATCGCCCTAAGTATCGCCACCATCATGGCAGCTTTCCTCAGAGAGGTAACACTGTTTTTCAAGAAGCCCTTCACCAGAATCCACCACTACTTCGCAGCCGCGGGCTTAGTGCTCATAACCCTGCACCCCTTAACTATATCAGTCCGCTTCCTCAACCTAACCGTCTTTGTACCCAACCTCAACTCACTATACGACTTCCTCTACTTCGGCGGAAGACCTGCCTTAATTTTGATATTTGTAGCTTTTGTAGCGGTGTTACTGCGCAGAAAGATGCTTCGTTACTGGCGATGGTTCCACGCACTGATGTATGTAGCGCTCTTCTTCGGTGTAGTACATGCGAATTTGTCGGGCACTGATTTTGGTAATTTAGCGATATTGCTTGTTTTCAACGGGTTGTTTGCGGCTACGTTGGTTGCTTTTGTTCTGAAACGTTGGCAGTTCTATCGAATAAAGGTAAAAGCAAAAAATGTTGACAAATAGTGTGGCGCGGAAGCCTGACTTCATAATTTCTGCAATTTAAAGGTGAATCTGAAATTGCTTTGTTGGGTGCAAAAACTTATTAATTCAGTTGGCTGGGTCATTTTGTCGTTTGTGTGATTTAATTGCAGTTTGAGCTTGTATCGCCATACAAAATCTCTCCTGGGCAGGAATCTGCTGTTGAGCAGTTAGTGAATAACTTTTCAACTCAACATAAACAGACGCTTCTTGGAATAACCGGCAGCGGCAAAACCTTCGTGATGGCAAACGTGATTAGCAAGCTCCAAAAACCGACTCTGATTTTAGCGCATAATAAGACTTTAGCGGCACAGTTATATGGCGAATTAAAAGAACTCTTCCCACACAACAGAGTTGAGTTCTTCATTTCATTTTATGATTATTATCAGCCTGAGTCGTATCTGCCCGCTCAGGACATGTACATTGAGAAGGACTCTGATGTCAATGAAGAGATTGAAAAGATGCGTATGCACGCTGTATCAAGCATTGTCAGCCGAAATGACACAATAATCGTAGCATCAATTAGCTGTATCTACAGCTTAGGTAACCCTGACGACTTTCGCACGATGGCAATGAAATTAGAAGTCGGCAGACGCCTACAACGTCAGCAGCTAATTCGGTCTCTTGTTGATATGCAGTACGACCGAAATGACATGGTGCTTGAGCCTGGGAGGTTTCGGGTTAGAGGTGATACAATCGACATTATTCCATCCTACGAGAATGACATATTACGGGTTGAGCTGTCTGGAAACACTATCGGCAGGATAAAAGAAGTTCACGCAATCACGGGCAACGTTAGAAACAGCCTCGACCAAATCACGCTCTACCCCGCAAGACAGTACGTTGTCCCCGAAGAAAAACATGCCCTCGCGTTGGAGCATATCCAGCAAGAACTCGAAGCAAGATTACCCGAGCTTCCGCCACTCGAAGCCCAACGTCTAAAACAACGCACAAACTACGACCTCGAAATGATACGCGAAGTAGGCTTCTGCGCCGGCATGGAAAACTATAGCCGCCACTTCGACGGACGCAAACCAGGAATGCCCCCTTTTACCTTAATCGATTATTTTCCAAAGGATTTCCTCTTAATCATCGATGAAAGCCACCAAACAATACCACAGGCAAGAGGTATGTAT
>JAXDAO010000269.1:0-2854 GCA_034679745.1 Bathyarchaeia archaeon | reverse complement strand
ATACGTCGAGCGAACCAATAACATGCTGGATGAGATATGGAGACATGCTACTGCTCCATCATCCATAACCGTTGGGGGAATAGCAAAACCTCTACTACCCGAAACTCCTCCGGTTCCCGACGATATTTATACTGCTTCAAAAAAAGACAGCCCCTATCAAAAAATGATCTTTGAAATCAACGAGAAGCCTCTTACAGTCACAGAAGATTATGTGCTAAACAAGATAATCAACGCCAAAAGAAAACCAGTCAAAGACCCCCTTAAGGACACAGCGATATACTATGGTAGCGAGGCAACTGCGGTTATACGTACGCCAAAAAAATTCAATCTTCCAGAAATGATGTTGATGTTCTTTCACTTCGATAAAGAGTCTTCGTATGGAGCGGAGGATTGTATTAGCGTTCACTCTAGGCTTAAAACTCCCAAAGGTTGCGCTTTTGTACCGGTTGCTATTATCGGGGACAACCCGAAATCGTTGGAAATTCGCAAATCGATGTTTGTTGGTTCTCCAAATATGCAGAACTGCCATCTTTTGAAGAAAAAAGATCTACAGATTCAAGTTCACGGAAACACACTTTATGCCAGCTGGGCAGTTCCGATACAACTATTTCCAAAGGAATATATTCTTCCAGCCGGGGCTGTTTTGGTCGAAGGTTATGGCAAACTTAAGACTGTTGTGTCAGAAATCAAGTCCCCTTCCGGGGCAAAGAGCATTATTGAAGGAAACGGTTTTGATGCTTTCGTAACCTATTTTCATCCTGCATCAAAATATTGTGGTCCGGGAACCGACGGCACACTTGGAAGAGAAATAATATTGACGTCGTACCCTCCGCCAGTTTCTAAAGCGGTTAAACTTAACAAGTGAAAAGACCACATGAATCCCCGCGTTTTCTAAGCCAAACTTTGAAGCCTAGAGTCAGGTCTTTTTAGAGAAATAAATACAAATCGCAATTAGAATGATTATCATTTTTAAAGAACTGGAAAAGGTAAAATATTGACTCTACCTCTTCCTATGTATCAGAGAAATTGAAGGACCAGACTAAATGGTTCAAAACAAGGCGGAGATTGTATGGCAGAACTGGAGTTTACAGGTTTCATCTTCAACATCTTGGTCATTGCAATCTCCTTTGTTGTTTTAAATTGGGCTTCAAACACAGCCATTAATAACGCCATTAAAGTCGCAAAAATTACACAACTCGGAAAAACCGCTATAGGATTTAGCCTTATAGCATTTTCAACATCTTTACCTGAATTAACCGTAGCTATTATCGCAGCGTTTTCCGGTGGAGCGTCTCTTTCTGTTGGAAACGTCTTAGGCTCAAATATAATTAACATATGTGTTATAATGGGTATAGCAACTTTGCTGCTGTACCTGAGATTTTATAGAAGAAAGAAAATGAATTACAGCGTAACACAAGAGACATCTGGTAGCGAAATTAACGACGTTCAAGGCTTCGCAAAATCAGAGCTAAACAACATCAATTTCGGTCTTTTCATATCCTCCATAATTCCAATGGTGCTAATTTACATTAACTCTGCAACTTGGATTGTGGGGTTGGTACTCATATCAATCTTCGTTGTTTATATCTATCAACTCTCCAAAATTAGAATGCCACAAGAAGGCGAAGAAGCAACAGAAGAAGAAAAAAGAAAGATCAAAAAAATAGTTGCTCTAACTATAGTCAGCGTACTTGGAGTAGTCCTGAGCGCATATTTCTTAGTAGAATCAGCTGTGGGGATCGCGGAAACAATTGGTATACCTCAAACGATCATAGGTGCCACTATAATTGCTCTTGGGACAAGCCTCCCAGAGTTAACATTAGATTTGAAGTCCTTTCTAAGAGGTCACTCAGGTCTTGCTCTAGGAGATATAATCGGAAGCAGCTTCGTTAACATAACCTTAATTCTAGGTGTTACTCTGTTTGTTCCAGCTCTTCTCGGTTCGCCAATGACTATGAACATGGATGTTTTCCAAAACCTTATAGTGTTCTCAATTATCGCGAATTTGCTGTTTTGGTATTTCCTTTCAAGAGAAAAGATAGGTTGGAAGGAAGGAGTAGTTTTCCTTTTTGTCTATGCACTGTTCCTAGCATCAACACTTGGTTTTTTATAAAACCATTTTAGAATGGTTGACTGTTACTAAAAAAATTTAAAGAATTAAGCTGCAAGACAGAGTTTAACTCGTAAAGAGGGTACCATTTAGGTAATAGTCAAGCGAAAAAGTATAAGAACATTGGTTCAAACAAATGAGACTATGAGTGAGCCTCAGGAAATAGAAAAGACCGCCACAGCGTTTGTTGCAGATGCTGTTGAATCTGAAAAGCAAGGCGAAACAGAGAAAGCTATATCTCTCTACCAAAAAGCTATCGAGTGTCTAAGCCAACTTGTTGAACGCTATCCCAATTACGGGTTTAGTGAATTATACAGCGATCGAGCAATTGTGTACCAAGAACGAGTCAAAACTCTTCAAGCAGCAGTAACTACTAAAATAGAATCCGCCGAGTTGCCCCCTCAAGAATTAACTGCACCCAAAAACACTGAGCCGGAGCCCAGCGTCGATTTAGTTCCAATTCTCTTGGAAATCAACAAAAAAATCGATATACTAACCGATTCCGTCGCTCAACTCAAAGAGGAACTCGAAAACCTGAAAATAAAGGTTAACGAGGTAACAGGGAACTCTGAGCTCTCAAAGAAGGAAGTTACTGAAATTAGAAACCTTTTGTACTCAATCAAATATGAAAGATAATAATTGTAACAGGAATCAAGTTTTATTGATTTGAAAAGTCAATCACTTAGGGAAAGCATTTTTACCCCTTTTCAAACAATAAACTGCATGGCCAAAGACCCAGATTCA
>JAXDAO010000268.1:0-10524 GCA_034679745.1 Bathyarchaeia archaeon | reverse complement strand
AGAGTTGGAAGCCACGTTGTTATGGCTCATATTTATTATTGCCATGTTATCTTTCGGTGCAACGGCATTCAATCCGCAGCATATCATAGAGAACTTCAGACTTACGCTAAAGATCTAAGCTATTGTTGATTTTTAGCACATATCCACTTAATGGTTAAATTTAGGATAACAACAATAAATAGCAATCAAAGGAGCGGGGCACTTGGAGGCTTCTCGAGAATATGTTTATCAAAAATTCAGCGAATACTACAAAGACCCTGCTAATGTCGTTCCTGAGCCGCCTCTGCCTGAGCGACGAGAGTTCGGTTATCTAATGTTTAGAGAACGCTTTATGGTTAGGCATAAACGCTTCAATGCCATAAATAATCTAAGAGCTGTACTTGCTGAAACTGTGCCTTCCGACGTCTATCACAGTTGTGCCTACTATGAGAACCCAGATTACGAAATGGATAAGAAAGGGTGGATAGGCTCTGACTTAGTTTTTGACATAGACGCCGATCATATACCGACTTCGTGCAACAAAATTCATGATGAATTCAGATGCGTAAAATGTGGATTTCAAGGTAGAGGCATCACTCCTGATGTGTGTCCTTGCTGTGAAGCAACGAAATTTGAAACAAAAATTTGGGCTTGTGACCTTTGCATCGAATCTGCCCGAGAAGAAGTTATCAAATTGATAGATATGCTGGAAAACGATTTTGGCTTTGCAGAACATGAGCTAAGAGTATTTTTTTCTGGTCACCGGGGTTATCACTTGCACGTAGAAGGCGAGTCTGTACGGTCCCTTGATGCTATGGCACGCAAAGAGATAGTTGATTATGTTACAGGATTAGGGCTAAGCCTTCTGAATAAAGAAGAGCGCGAGGAGAAAGTTAAACGTAAACGGAAATCAGCTAACAAGTTTAACTTGCATAATTTCGGTTGGAATCGTCGGCTCAAAATAGGGATGTCGAACTTTATTGAGCATGCATCTAAGGAGGATCTTCAAGAAGCTGGATTAAGAAACAAGGCACTTCTGGAGAAAAAGGATACAATTATCAAACGTGTCATTAATGAGAACAGATGGGATTTTTTAAAGGGCGTGAGTGACCAAACTTGGTTGAAACTTGCTGAGCATGTAAGAGAAGAAGAAGCGGCCAAAATTGATACAGTTGTAACTACGGATATTCACCGCTTAATTCGTATGAATGGTACCCTGCATGGGAAAACGGGTCTCAAAAAAGTCGAGTTCCCGGCTAAAAAAATCTTAGATTTTGATCCTTTTGCCGAAGGGGTAGCTTTTAAAAAGGGGAAAGTCAAAGTGTTGGTATCTGATGCGCCAGAGTTCAGGATGAGTGGGGAAACCTTGGGTCCATATAAGAACCAAACGGTTGATTTGCCCGTTGCTGCAGCGGTTATGCTTATTTGTAAAAGAAGAGCTGAGGTTGTACCCTAAATGTATAATGAGCTTTTTACGGCTTGGCGCAGAGAAATTGATGATCCCACTCTGGGAGGCTTGTCCTCAGACTTTTATGCTAAAATAGCAGAGTACCTGGGGCGCATGAAAGAAGAAAACAAAGCATTGGAAAAGAAAACAGTTAAAGTTAATCTCCTTGCGCATGAAACGCGCAATGTTGAGCGGATGCTTGAAGAACTACTTGGTTTGCGGTACAAGAAAATCCTTAAAACGATTACCCGTTTACATAAGGCGCCCATCGAGTTGCTAACTAATGAAGAAGCCAAGATGTGTGAGAGTTTTGTGAGTTTTACAAATGTCTACCAGCAGTTCGCTAAGAATCTCATGCAAGGAGAACAAGCGCCAATATCGGTAACCATTATCCAACCATCGGTTACGCAAACTGGTGAAACGAAAAGGGCAGAAATAAAGCCCCAAGTAAACATCACCCATAAACGTTTGACTCTGAGGTTCACAAAGAGTATTCCAGCAATAATGGGCGCAGATATGAAATCCTATGGACCGTTTACGGCTGAAGATGTTGCTTCTCTTCCAGTCTTGAACGCGCAGATCTTGATTAAACAGGGTTTAGCGGTTTTGGTTGAGGTTTCCTAATTCTTCGCCATAACGAAGTACTCGCTAATATTATTATTGGGTATGTCACTATCCATGCCATCGCATATAGAGGTCCGTAATAGAAATGGAACATGTCAACTTCGTTTGAATTCACTCCGAACTGCATGCCGATAGTGAATATAGTAGCTATTCTTAGAACATTAATGAAATAAGTGACCGCTGCCCCAACTACGAAGTAGCTGATTTTTGCCTTCCGAGAAATATCTAATCGCTTCAAGAACATCAGAGCTACAGCAGTAAAGATAAGTAGACTTTCGATACCAGCACAAGGCCAAGCGATAGCAAACTTCGCCGAACCTAATGCACCTGATACATCAATGGTAGGCATCCTTGTCAAAGTGTCAATTCCAGAAACAGTCGAATAGCCCATCAACCCTAACACACCAGCTGCAAGCGCCGCAGTCGTAGGAACCAACAATTGGAATGGAGTAAATTTCCCGTAAGGAAATAAATTATCGATAGCATATATTACCCCAACTAACGCCACAAAGAGGGCTGGCAAAGCAAAACCAGTTAAACCCCTACGACCAAAAGACACAAACACAGTCAAGCAAAACAACGCTGAAAACATCATGTACTCAAAAGCAATCGGCATCGTACCTGCCCAAGTAACCCCATTCTGCATTGACCAATTAACTATCCCATCGTTTAAGCCAAGGTAGTACTCGAAAATTATGTAGAGCGTTGGAAGAAGTAAGGTGACCGCAAAAACCAGAAATCTTGCTTTGTTCTGTAAGTGGATTTTTGTTTTAATCGTTTCCCAGCTGAGGATGAACTCTAAAGATATAAGCCAAAGGAAAAATAATTGGAATGTTCGGCCCTTCCACATGAGCTCAAAAGAAGTTTGAGCTGATACTTTTAAATAAGAATCCATTGGATTGAGGAAAAATAGCAGTATCAATGGAATAGTAAAGGCTATCAATGGGAGAGTCTTAAGCAGAAAACCTGTATATCGTTCTCTTCCTTTGGGGGCAAGTTCGTTTTTAAAGCAGCACACAAGTTAAGCTCTTGTGCTATCGATCTAAAAAAACAATCGCCTATAACATTAGTTAACAGTTAACGAGAGATAAAGGTAAAAGAAAGTTGGATTGTTTAGCTGTATTCTCTAAACGTATAATTGCATTTAGTGCATCGGAGAAACTGTGTTGAAGATTCGTCCGCACCTCGGGTTTGCACTTGCCATACATAAGCTGTATTGTTACCGCATTTGGGGCATTCAATCCTAACTGTTGGCAATGTACTCAGTTTCTGTTCCTCTTTGCCGATGACTGCTACGAATTGTTGCGGATTATGCTGGATAACTTTTGCCAACTTAGGTTCAACTTTATCTGCTGGTTCAGGTTTCTTATAGCCACATTTCGGGCATGCTAGAACTAGCGATGCGTCTTTTCCGCTCTTGGATTTTTTTGGTTCAAGTCGGGAACCGCATTTAGGGCAGAATTCCATATGTCGTTACACTTTCCCTTTTGGGGGATTTCCTTATCGTTGTCGCTTTTATACTTTTTCTAATTCCCCAGGGATTACGTAGTAATTCCCGAGGCAATTAGGTGAGCAACACGTAGAGGTTCAGGATAACTGCCCATGGTTGAGGTCAAATCGAGTATAATTAAGGCGTCATATAATGAGATGCCGGCAAGCCCCATGTAGAGTTTTCCTCCCTTATTGGTGACTTCATGGATTTCACCGGCATTTAGAATAATTTGCCATCGCTTCTCGGTATCCGGCAAATTCTTTAATGCTTTATGAATAGCTTCCAAATCAGGTTTATCATGAGTCAGAGCTATAATGGGCAGCCCAGTGTCAGCATTAAGTTTTTGGATATCAACCAAGTTAAAGCCAGCAAGTGTTACTCCATTAAGCATTACAAGGCGTAATTGATGGCGGTGGGGAGAATCATTGATCATTTGAGCCAGTTTTTCTGTAGCATCTAAACCGTCAATAGTAACTTTTGTATTTATAACACCGTCGATAGAGCATCCGCCACGGAAAACGACGCCAACAACTAATGCAGTCCCTTGGGTATGAGGAATGAATTTTCCATCGTCAATACCAAGCACTCGAATTTCAGATTTTATTACTCGGAAAGGCTTTGGGCTATTCAAAGCATAAACCGATAGAATATAGAGGGATCGTAATAAAAAAACCAATTACAAACTGGATTTAGAAATTGAAATAGGGATTTAAGCTTTTAAGGCGCGATCGAGTTCTTTTCCGAAAGCCTCGTTAGCTTCACGGACTTTCTCGACAGCATCAATCAAGGCATCTTCAGGCTTGGTTCTACCCTTCATCCGAATATAGATAACTGGGCTTGAAGCCAAAGGATGAGGTACATCGTACCCGGCAAAATCAACTCTTTTGTCTTCTAGCAGTCTTTTTTGAAGCAGGTTACAGAGTCCATGGCTAGATCCTTCGATCTCAATTTTTAATTCATTGTCGGCTTTTTTTAACACTTTAACGTTCATTTTCTTTCCTCTCTATAATGGCTCTTTGCCGTAATCCGGAGCTATTTTGCGACGTTCAACGTTGCCGCATTTGGGGCATTTAAGGTCGTAACGTTCCTGTTCAAGCAATGCAGCATCCCGGGAACAGAAAGCGTGCACGATACCCAAGTTTTTGTCGTTTGTTGATAAGTGGAACATTTTGTTCTTTTCGCTAATGACTTTAGCTCTAACGATGTCGCCTGGTTTACAAACGTCACTCATCGAGTCGACGTATCGGTCAGAAACATCAGAGACATGTAGAATGCCGCCGAAGTTCCCTGTGAGTTTCTTTTTGCCTATTCTAAAGATTTTTACTAAAACGTTGTCGGATTGGGCGTTGCCAATTTGTCCGATAACGATGGTTCCGACTTTGGGCACTACTGCACCTTCCGTTACAGGGTAGACGGATACTCGTCTATTTTGCAAATCCAGAAGAGATCGCCCGATGATTTTGGAGTATATTACACCGTCTTTTACGTATGTCCCTGAGTCGGGAATGAACTCTTCAATGACGCCAAGGCGTTCGCCGGGCATCACTAGGTGACCGCTTTTTTGTTCAGGAGCTTTGAGAGTCATGATATTATTTCCTTATGGTTGATTTATAAACCTAATTTTGATAAGTGCATATGCTTAGTTTCCATTCTAATCAATAAACCTTTTGATTAATATAGAAAAATAACACAAACAGATGGATTCAGGGTCAACGCTCATTTTTTTGGATAATATACAAATCAATAACGAAATCGTGCTTTGTCTTTTTGTGGAAATCAAACATTCGGGGAATAGTCATCAACATTGAATAAACTGCCTTGATTGTGCCCCCGTGTTTATTGATAAATCGTTCCAAAAAAGGTGAAGGCTGAACCTGAATAAGATCTTGATTTGCTTTGAGCATTTTAATTAAGCGTTCATCGACTTCCGAGTGGTTATGAATTGAATACACTGATTTGCCTACCTCGAGTGCTTTTACTAAGAAGGGGCGGTCTGCCTCGCGGGTCTGTACCCCAAACGGTGGATTCTGCAAAACAGTATCAAACTTACCTTCAATGGCAGCTATGTCTCCGTTTATCCATTGAACAAACTCCGTTAAGCTTGCGTTCGTTGAGTTTTGATGTGCTGTTTTGATGGCTAATTTGTCGATATCAATGCCCACAACGTCCTTTGCACCTAGGTAAGCGGCACCTAGACTCAGTCTACCTGTACCGCATCCCAAATCTAGCACCGTCTTATTTACTATGTCACCGTTTGTGTAAGCTGCTAAATAGAGCATGTTTGCGGCTATCTGCTCAGAAGTTGTGTACTGTTCCAGATGAGCCTGAGGGGTAGGTTGGGACTTAAGCAAAGCTAGAAAGAGTTCAAGGTCTAGTTTTCGAATAATCCTTTTTTGAGCATGTCCAGCCATGAGACTTCTCCACACACTACCATAAACTCGTTAACCGTCAAAATGGGCTTTTGGAACTTTCCGGGGGCATCCAGCGAAATCCTTGGACAAGCCGTATTTACATAGACGTCGATACTGGGGAACTCCATAAGAGTTTCGGGGGTGATTTCTCTACCTGCCAACAGGTATGCTGCGCGTCCCGTCATCTCGGCAAATTTCTTAACTTTTAGTGCTTGGTCAAAGTGTTTTTGCCCGGGTTTTAGGCCGACGAGTATTCCGACGCTTTTGGCGTTTTGGGCTTCTTGGATGCCGGCATATCGCTGTTTTATTATGCGTTGAGCTTCATTTGTTATCGAGTAGGCGCGATTGTCGTAGGGGTCAGCGACGATTGTAGGCTTTGATGTTCCTAGGGCGATTCCGATTGCGTGGAACATTCCGCCGCCGACAAATAGAAAAGCATCAACCTGTCGATTTATGGCTGTCGCGTTGCTGTAGTTGCAGCCGATAACCTGCCCTGCATAGTCCATTTGCCCCATGTTCCCGATGAATACGACTTTGCCTGCTTCAGTGAGGATTTGTTTTGCAATGTCTATTGTTTTTATGTGTTGGATTGATGTGGCTAAACCGATGTTGCGGTAAGCTGCCAATAGTGGCAATGCTTGGGTGACTGCAGTTTCGATTTGGATGTTCGCGTAAGCTTCAACGTAGAGTGTGGGAGTCTTTTCTTCTTTGATGATTCTAGCATGCCCAAAATGAACGATCAAGTCCACGCCTAAACTCGCCGCGTCGGTTTCGGCGATGTCGCAGGCGCCATAGCAAGGATCGGATGAAATTATCGGAACCGCACCGTAATCTTCAACTATTTTGGCTATTCTTGTAGCTTGGGGTTTTAGTCCTTGAGGCATCTGTAGCAGTACTCGTTTAGCGTCGGATCTGGTTATTTCCTGCTTTATTCTCTGTTCTTCAAAGTCGAATGTTGACATATTCTGACCACTAACAAAAGGTAACGAAACCTAAAAGCAAAGATTTGGTTTTGTTTACCATTCCCAGTCAGGGATTGGTTTCTTAATTGGTTGCCCACGTGCTAAAGCGGCTTGCTCTGCTAGACGTTCTAGAATTATTTTTTGTTCAACACTTGCGATATTCTTGCGTGTAGTTACTACGGCGTCATTGTTAACTGAGATGCTGTCGATACCTGCTCGGACTAGAAACTCTGCGAATTCTGGCAGGTTTGAGGGCCCTTCACCGCATATGCTCACTGTGCAACCGTTCTCATGAGCGACTTTTATTAGATGAGAGATTATGCGTTTAACTGCTGGATCACGTTCGTCAAAGTAACCCATCTGGCCTAAACGTTCGCTGTCGCGGTCTATCATGAGTACTCCTTGAGTCATGTCGTTTGAGCCTATACTGAAGCCGTCGACGAGTTTGCTGAATTCGTCTGCCATAATAGCGATTGAGGGTGTTTCTGCCATGAACCAAATTTTGAAGTCTTTGTTGCGTTCTAGGCCTTCTTCTTTCATGATTTGGAGGACTTGTTTTGCTTCCCAAATTGTTCTAACCATGGGTAGCATTACATAGATGTTTTTGAGACCCCATTCGCTGCGGCATTTCTTTATTGCTTGACATTCGAGACGGAAGGCTTGGATATACCATTTGCTTATGTAGCGGCTACAACCTCTCCAACCTAACATAGGGTTTTCTTCTACTATTTCAAATTTAGCGCCGCCTTTGAGGTCTCGGTATTCGTTAGTCTTGAAGTCACTTAGGCGCACGACGACTGGTTTCGGCTGGATCGTCCTTGCCACGGTAGCTACTGCATCGGCTAATTTGTCAACGAATTTTTGACCTTCATTATTTTCAACGAACTGCATTGGGTGTTCGCCGATGGTGCTAGCCAAAATAAATTCGGTGCGCATCAAGCCTATGCCTTCAAATGGTAGATTCTTGTAGGTCTCAATCATCTCGGGTGTTCCGAGATTCATATAAATTTTTGTAGCTGTGACCGGCGCGGCTTCTTGCATAGCTACTGAAGCGCCGTTGTTTGCGGGTTGTGCAGCCTGAGCTATTATTCCTTCGTAGATTATGCCGTTTCTTGAGTCCACCGTGTATTCTTGATCTTTCTTCATGACTTGAGTACCTATTTCAGTGCCTACAACACAAGGAATGTTTAGTTCTCTGCTAACGATGGCTGCGTGAGAGGTAATGCCGCCTTTGTCAGTTACTATAGCACTAGCCATCTTCATAAAGGGCACAAAATCAGGGTTAGTCATGTCGGTTACAAGGATGTCGCCTTTATGCATGTCTCGAAGAGCATCATCTGGATTTAGAACGATCTTTGCTTTGCCCATGCCATAGCCTCTTCGGCCGGCGGATATACCTCTAACTGCAATTTTCAGGGTTTCTTGTGCCTTGCCTTCATCTGGTTTTTGGGTTTCCATATTCTTTGCGCTCCAAACGGTTTCTGGACGGGCTTGAACTAGCATCATGTTTTCTGGGTAAGGTATGTCTTGGTCGATTGCCCATTCAATGTCCATGGGTTTACCATAATGCTTTTCGATGCGTTTCGCGAGTTCTCCTAGCCTATTGAGCTCCTGGTCACTTACACAGACAATTTTTTGCTCAGCCTCAGGAATGTCCTGATGAATAGTCTTCCCCGTCTTGGGATCTCGAATAAACTTGACTGTTTTTCGGGCGATGCGTCGTTCTTTAATCTTGAGTGTGTCCTTGTCTAATACGAAGTCGTCTGGGTTAACAGCGCCTGAGACGACGGTTTCTCCTAAACCAAAGTTTCCTTCGATAACTATTTCATCGCGGTTCCCAGTAACGGGGTTTATTGTGAACATTACGCCTGCTGCTCTGGAGTTAACCATCTTTTGAACGCCGACGCTGATGAAGACTTTTTCGTGTGGAAACCCTTTCTCGTTTCGATAAAAGATGGCACGTGGTGTGAATAGGCTGCTCCAGCATTTTATGACTTTTTCAATCAGTTCGTCGGGGCCCTTAACATTTAGATAAGTTTCTTGTTGTCCTGCGAATGAAGCATCAGGTAAGTCTTCGGCTGTGGCGCTTGAACGTACAGCGACAAAGGTGTCTTTTAGGGCAAAACGCTTGTTTAATTCGGTATAAGCGGTTCTAATCGCGAGCTCGATGTCCTTTGGCATCGGAGTTTTTTCCATGAGTTCACGAATCTTCTTTGATGCTGTATCGTACTGTTTGGGGTCGTTTGGATTAGTGACTGTTTCTTTAATTATCTGGTATATTTGCTCGCTTATTCTCTTTTCTACAATATAGCGTTCATAAGAGTGAGCGGTTACCGCAAAACCAAAAGGAACAGGTAACCCCGCATCGATCATTTCGCCAAGGCTGGCATTCTTGCCGCCAACAATGGGAACATCAGTGTTTCTTAATTTATCAAACCATAAAACCAGTTGAGTCTCTTTGGTGCTCAAAGCGACTCCGTCTCCGGCTGGGCTTTCTCCACTTGGGCGGGAGAAGCTTGAATCTTGGAGATCACTATTTTGCAAGCTATTGGAAGCTTTGCGCTGCCTCGTTTTAGAGATTCTTTGGCTGTTTCTGCTGCTGTCGCTTTAACTCTTACAGTTATTATAGGTTGACCAACCTCAACTTTTGCTGCGGTGCCGACTGCTGATCCAAAGGAACGTCTCATTCCTTGTTGAAGCCTGTCTGCGTGAGCGCCAAAAATCATCTTGTTTTCTCTTAGAATAATATGGGGGTATGGGTGAACCACCATGTAATAATCGTTTATTAGTTTATCCATTAAGACACGGTTTGTAGCTACACGCGCCGCCTCAAGAGAGCAATGGCGGATTTGAACGCGTTCGGTAGCGATAAGTTGACCTTCTATGTCGAATTGTGTCTTTGTGTCGCCCATGGTGAACTTTACGATCTTTGGTGGTGGAAAACCGCGAGCGTATTCTTTTCTTGTGTATGGGCGGTTCTTAACGTGTCTGTAATTTCTTGCATGCATGCAACGTCACTTTACGAGTTCGTAGCATACTCTCACGTTCAGCTATATTTAAACGATTTGTAAATATTCTGCCGTGTTTCCGTGTGTTTTTTAAGTTCTAATTATTTACTTTCAAGCTCTTATTTTCTTGATTGATTATTATTTCCTTATATAGTTAGTTTACTTTTGATTTCGCAAATGGTAACAGCGTTGTTTATCTCGGGCAAAAACTGGATTTTCTCTCTAGCAGAGCTTATAGCTTACTTTAAGTCAAGACAGATCCTTTTCCAGATAGACTATTTCTCTACAGAATTCTTCAAACTAACACTAAAAGAAGACCTTAATACTGAAATAATTAGCGATTTAGGCGGAACCCTAAAAATTGCCGAAATCAAGACTAAGCTACCAACTGAAATCATCAAAGAAGCGTTTCTAGAAAGGAACAAGAAGGCACAAAAAGAACTGTCTAAGGCTGTGACCTCAAGTGGGATTACAGCTGGAATTGCTAAGTCACCAAACAAGATTCTCTTTGGCATAAGCATCTACACCTCTGATAACGACATAAAGAAGGCTGGTGGAAGTATTCAACGCTATGTGGGCAGCGCTATAAAAGAGGAGCTGG
>JAXDAO010000267.1:0-2800 GCA_034679745.1 Bathyarchaeia archaeon | reverse complement strand
ACCTTGTTGATATTCCTAAAAGCACAAAAGTCCCGCTTATTGCTGCAAATAAACTCCGGAGTGAGTACGGGTTTTTCTCTGGAAGCGAAATTGAGCGGCAACAAACTCTACTGAATGCTGCCAAAAGTGGTTTTAGTTATGTTGATGTTGAATTCTGTAGTTCAAAACGAAATGAAACACTAACTAAACTAAAGCAACTTGGCGTAAAAGCAATCGTTTCCTACCATAATTTCGACGGGATATTGCCTGTTTTAGCAATGGAAAAGATACTAGACGAAGAGATTGGCGCGGGAGCGGAAGTCTGCAAGATTGTATTAACAGCGAAGCAAATTGAAGATAATCTTCCAATTCTAATTTTCGTTTCTTTTGCCTCAATTAAAGCTAAATTAGTATGCTTTTGTATGGGTGAAAACGGGAAAACTTCTCGACTTCTCTCGCCACTATTTGGTGCATTTTTTACATTTGCCTCGCTTGAATCAGGTAGCGAAACTGCTACGGGGCAGATGAGTATCGCTGAGATGAAGGCTGCGTACAGGTTGTTGGGAGTACAGCAATGATCTCTATTTCAGGAAAAACTAGAGTTTGCGGAGTAATAGGTGACCCAATAGAGCACTCTCTTAGTCCTATAATGCAGACGGCGGCTTTCGAAGCACTCAACTTGGACTATGTTTTTTTGGCTTTCAAGGTTAAACCGTCTTGTGTTGAAGATGCGGTAAATGGTATGCGCGCTTTGAACATACGTGGCTTAAATGTCACTATGCCCCATAAGAGCAGAGTGATTAACTTTTTAGATCGTGTGGATTTGTCTGCACAAATAGTAAATTCAGTTAACACTATCCTAAACAAGGAAAACATGCTTTTTGGTTTCAACACTGACGGTGTAGGCGCTCTTAGAGCTCTAAAGGAAAACGGGGTTGCGCTCAAAGGCAGAAAGGTTCTCTTGTTGGGTGCAGGTGGTGCAGCACGAGCTATAGCTTACACGATGGCGAAGGAAGCTGATGAGCTAGCAATTTTGAATCGAACAGTTAAGCAGGCGCAAGCAATTGCTAAATTGCTAGAGAAATCTTGTAGCAAGAAAATCGTTGCTGGTTCGCTTTCACAATCTGATATTCAGATGAATCTTCAGGATTCAGATATTCTAATTAATGCTACTTCGATCGGTATGAGGCCTAATGCTGAAGAAAGTCCAGTCTCGGCTAAATTGTTGAGGTCTAACCTGTCAGTAATGGACATAGTTTACAATCCACTTGAAACGAGGTTAGCCAAAGACGCCAAAGTAGCAGGAGCGCGAGTTGTGAGCGGTATTGAGATGCTAATCTACCAAGGAGCTGCGTCATTTGAAATCTGGACTGGGAAGTCAGCACCCGTTGAAGTTATGAGGAAGGTCGCGTTAAATCACCTACAGAAGGTGTAAGTAATTGACAGGTAAAGCCTCCGCAATAGCTCATGGTGCAGCAACGATCGTTAATGCAATTGCTCTTGGCAAAGGCGCCGCCTTCGGCGTGGATTTATGGACTAAGGTAGAAGTCAAATTGACAAATGAACCTGACCTTATAGAAGTGGGAATCACTTCTGATCCAAAAGAAAGTACTCTTTTGGTTGAGAAAACAGTTGTAAGGGTTCTTCATAGGTTCAATTTAGACAAGGCCTTTGGCGCTAAGGTTAAAACAGCTTCAAACATTCCGGTCGCTCGAGGTTTGAAAAGTAGTAGTGTAGTGGCGAACGCAACTGCCATTGCCGCCACCGCAGCTTTGGGCAAGAAACTCGATGACTTGGAAATAATAAAAATCGGCGTAGAAGCGGCGTTTGACGCAAAAGTGACAGTCACAGGCGCTTTTGATGATGCTTGCGCTTCATACTTTGGTGGAGCAGTAATTACTGATAATCTAAACAGAGAAATACTCAACCGGGTATCGCTACCTAAAGATTTGATGGTCCTATTTCTTGTTCCGCCTCAAAAAGCCTACACAATTGACTCCGATGTTAATAGGCTGCAAACTGTGAAACCGCTAGTGGAAATAGCGTTTGAGAAAGCACAAGAAGGTAGAATTTGGGAAGCGTTAACGCTCAACGGATTAGTTTACTCAGCAGCCGCTGACCTTAATCCAACTATTGCTATCGATGCATTGGCGGCGGGAGCAGTGGCTGCCGGACTCTGCGGCAAAGGACCCGCTGTGACAGCGATAACACCGAAAGAAAACATTGATAAAGTGAAAACTGCCCTGAAAAAGTACGAGGGCGAAATTTTAGTTGCACACCTAAACAGCGAGAAAGCTAAGGTGCTATAGCCGATGATAAATGTAGTAATCAACAAAGCTAAGAGCTTAAGAGGCGTAGTTTGTGCACCTGCCTCAAAATCTTATACTCAACGTATGGTTATTGCTAGTGCCCTATCAAATGGCATATCCATAGTTTCTAATCCTCTTTTCTCAGAAGATACAGAAGCCACCCTCAGAGCAGTGACTGCTTTAGGTGCAGAATTTAAAGCACATGATGGTTGCTGGGCGATCACAGGCGCAAAACTCCTTAAGGCTGCAAAAGATCCCATTGACTGCGGTGAATCAGGCGCTACTTTGCGTTTCATGATTCCTGTCGCTGCGTTAGTCGATGGTGTCTCAACTCTGTTGTTTAAAGGTTCACTTCAACGTCGACCAGTGGAACCGCTACTTCAAAGCCTCAAAGAACTTGGCGCTGAGGCATACATAAAAAAAATCGGTTCGTACGATGCAGTCTTGATAGAAGGCGGAGGAATTACTGGTGGAAAAACATCTATCTCAGGTAATGTTAGTTCACAGTTCAT
>JAXDAO010000266.1:0-4097 GCA_034679745.1 Bathyarchaeia archaeon | reverse complement strand
GAATTGTCAGTTGCTTTAATTTCATTAAGATAAACTGACCTCTATGTTGACTAATAAGACTTTTCAAAAACCATGGTTATTAGCTGAAAAGATTGTATCGACCAAGGTTAGGCATTCAAGTAATGGTGGGCGGGGATTCACTCTTCTTTTTATTGGGTTTCGTCTGAACTCTCAATTCTCTAAAGATTTTGTTGCCGTGTTTGGACATGTCTTAGGATAAGATATTCAAGAATACTTTTTATCTGGGCAAATGGTACTTTGTCCTTCTATAGTTCCTAATAGGTAACGAGACGATTAACTGTGAGCCGCAGATGTGACGTATTAGTAATAGGTGCGGGCGTAATAGGTTGCGCCATCGCAAGAGAACTAGCAAAATATAAAATCGAAACAGTGCTTTTGGATAAAGAAACCGACGTCGGTTCTGGCGTTAGCAAAGGCAACAGCGGGGTCCTTCATACAGGTCTTTATTATCCGAAGGGAAGCTTGAAGGCTAAACTTTGTGTTGAAGGGCGACTAATGTTTCCAGAGTTATGCAAGCAGCTTGAGGTGCCCTACGAACTATGTGGGAAACATGTGATTGCGCGAAATGAAGAGGAACGCAAAGACTTGGAACGCCTAAAAACTGTGGGGGAAGAAAACGGTGTTGACGGCTTAACTATAATCTCTGGGGAAGAACTGAAAAAGCGGGAGCCCAATTTGGATGCTCTCTACGCTTTGCATTCTCCTGTGGCTGGAATTGTTCCTCCTTACCTTTTCACTATTGCATTACCTGAGAACGCTTTAAGCAATGGTGTGAAAGTCCACGTCAATAGTAATGTGTCAGCAATAAAACAAGTAAACGGCGGTTTCGAAGTAACAACAAATCAGGGTGTCTTCTACGCTGGTATAGTAGTGAATAGTGCGGGTCTTTACGCAGACAAAATCTCCGCTATGGTCGGCATTGACAACTACACGCTTTATCCCTGTCGTGGTGAATATCTTATCCTTGACAAGAATTGCCGCAGCCTGATCAATGCCCCTGCATATCCGGTGCCGCCAAAAATTGCTGGCGTCTTGGGTGTCCATCTTACAACAACCCTTGATGGAAATATACTGATTGGGCCAAGTGAAGAATTCATCAGTGAGAGAGAAGATACAAGGACAACTAAAGAAAAAGTCAAGCAACTGATTGATGGAGCAAAGAATCTGCTTCCATCTATCCCCCTGAACCAAATTATTCATGGCTTTTCTGCGGTTAGGTCCAAGATTACTCCACCAGAGGAGAAAGGATCTCGTGACTTCATCATTAGAGAAGACATTGAAAATTTTGTTAACATGATTGGAATGGAATCCCCTGGTCTCACGTCCTCTCCTGCTATAGCCCGATTAGTTGTTCAGATGATTAAAGAGAGAATTGATTTGAAAGAAAAAGCTGATTTCAATCCTGTCCGCAAAAGAACAACGCCTTTTAGTGAAGCGTCGAGAACAGAGCAGGCTTCTTTGATTAAAGCAAACCCAGCTTACGGTGAAATTGTCTGTAGATGTGAACATGTATCAAAGCATGAAGTCATAAGTGCATTGAACAATCCAATTTCAGAGAAAACAATTTCTGCAGTAAAATATCGTACTCGAGCAGGTATGGGTCGATGTCATGGTGGTTTCTGTTTACCTAAAATTGTGGAAATTCTAAAAGAAGAATATGGGTTGTCCGCTGAAGAGATCAAGTTGAAGAATCAAGATTCGCCTCTGTTTATAGGTGAAACAAAAGTCCTGAGGAGAGAAAGAAAAAGTGAGTAAGTTGCTGTCTCAAGATGTCGATTTGGTGGTCATAGGTGCTGGTCCAGCAGGACTAGCTGCAGCTATTAGCGCAAAGAAAAATGGTCTTAAAAACTTGGTTGTCATAGAAAGAAACAGCTGGCTAGGTGGTATCCTTCCTCAGTGCATTCATGATGGCTTCGGTCTTGAACTTTTCAAGGAGCAAATGACTGGTCCGGAATACGCTCAAAGATACATCGACCAACTGAAGGAATTAGACATCCCCTGCATGCTTGACAGCATGGTGCTTGAAGTCACACCTGAAAAAAAAGTGTTCGTTGCCGGTCCCAGTGGTCTGTTATGTTTTAACGCTAAAGCCATAGTTCTCGCTATGGGTTGTCGGGAGCGCACCCGCGGACAGATTTGTATTCCAGGATCAAGACCTGCTGGGGTTTATACAGCTGGAGTAGCCCAGAATCTAATCAACTTGAAAAATGTGATGGTTGGCAAAGACGTTGTTATTTTGGGTTCAGGGGACATAGGTTTGATTATGGCTCGTCGGCTTACTCTTGAAGGGGCAAAGGTTCATGCTGTAGTTGAGATTTTGCCTCATACAAATGGGTTGCCGCGTAACATTCAGCAGTGCCTAATTGATTTTGATATTCCGCTTCTTCTTTCACACACAGTCACAGAGATTCATGGGCAGAATAGGGTTGAAGCAGTGACGATATCTCCCGTAGACAAAGATTTGAAGCCAATCGAAGGAAAGAAACAAACGATTGCCTGTGATACTCTGCTTCTTTCTATAGGTTTGATTCCGGAAAATGACTTGTCAAAGAATTTTGATGTTAAACTCAGCCAAATTACTGGAGGAGCAAGCGTCGACGAGAATCTTGAAACTTCTGTGCCTGGAGTTTTTGCATGTGGGAATGCTTTACAGGTTCACGATTTAGTGGATTTTGTTAGTCTCGAAGCTGAGAAAGCGGGCAAAAGTGCGGCAGAATACGTTCTTGGTAAGCTTCAAAAAGCGGACAGGATCCCTGTGGAGGCTGGTAATAAAATTCGATATGTGTTGCCCCAAAACATCCGTCGTGGCACTGACTTGGAGTTCTCGATTAGAGTAACTTGCCCAGCTGAAGATGTGGAAGTCGGATTCTTTGATGGAAAAACGCTGTTAAAGTCCCAAAGATACCGTAAGGTTCATCCCGCTCAGATGATCAAGATAAAACTGAAGGAAAAAGACACTGTTGCTGTTAACTCACTAAAAGTTGAGGTTTTAGAGAAATGAAGAAGGAAATGATCTGCATCGGCTGCCCTATGGGCTGTTATCTCAATGTTGAGTATGTCGGCACAAAAATAGGTAAGGTTAGCGGAAACCGGTGCAAAGTCGGGTTGGAATACGCGGAAAAAGAGGTTTCAAATCCCCAACGAACTCTGACATCAACTGTGAAAATAAAGAACGGCCTTCTTCCTTTAGTTAGTGTGAGAACTAACAAACCTATACCCAAAAGCAGAATCTTTGACGCCATGAATTTGCTCTCAAAAGTTGAAGTAGAAGCACCCATCAAAATCGGAGAACCAATCATCCAAAACATCCTCGATACAGGCGTTAACATAATAGCTACAAAAGATATCTCAAAAAAACCAAAGTGAAATTAGGTTAGGCTGGCCGGCGAGGCCGTTTGAGTCCATAGGTCGCTTCTATCTGATTGTCTCTATCTTTTAGAGGAAGATTTTATGTGCTTCTCAAGGCTGCAACTGAGTTACGACAAGCTTAAATTTCCTAACCCTGCTTAAATTAAGACATTGGCATGGGGATTAATATGAGCTTACTTTATCAAGGAAAAACAAAAGATGTTTTTAAGAGAGCTGATGGGAATTTAGAGTTCCGCTTTAAAGATGATGCGACTGGTTATTTGTCGGATGGAAAACCAGTGTTTAATTCTGGCTATGATAAAGTTGTTGGGCAGATTCCTGGAAAGGGAAAAATTTCCTGTAAATTTACGGAGTATTTTTTTAGGCTATTTGAGGAGAAAGGCATTCCTACTGATTTTGTTGGAATAGGAACTGCTCCAAATGTTATGATTGTGAGACCCGCCAAATTGCTAGGGGTAGCAAATCAGGCAGGGCAATTCAAAGGCTCTGATGAAATATATGGTCTTGAGACCGTTTTTAGGAACGAAGTTATGGGTAGCTGGTGGAGGCGGTATCCCGCTCAAATCCCCGGAAACCGACTATCTATCGTGGAATATTACGCCAAGGGTAAGGTTGGTGAACCAGATATTTTGATGGTTGACGATGCCTTGGTTCAGTTGGGGCTGATGAGTCAGAAAGAATTGGAAGTCACCAAGAGTAGAACAATT
>JAXDAO010000265.1:0-9099 GCA_034679745.1 Bathyarchaeia archaeon | reverse complement strand
TAAATCCACAGATTTATTGATGAAATCCGTTTCAATCTTGGTTAGATATTTACCCATTCGAGTTTTAGCTGCAAATTCCCAATGCGTCTCAGTGGATAAATTAGAAGACGCTTGAGATGATTCCATCTTATCAACGCTTGATTACGGGCTTTACTTCAACTTCTAGAGGGAGCAGTGATAATTTTCTGCTACATTTCGGACACTTGCCGCCACAGTCCTGGATAATTTCATCTGGCGGTCTGAGTTCTGCTCCCTCATATAATATATGGTTACAGCCATGGCAAACTACGCGTTGAGGCATCCCAAATCACCCGATATTTACATTAGCATGGATTATTTATTGGTTGCCTAAAACTATAGGCATCAACTGGTTTGTTCTACACTTAAATCTTTTAATTGTCAAGTAATCTCAAATGTGAGACATACGGGTTAGAAAGTTTGCAAAAATACACTTTGATAATCACAGAAAAACCTAATGCTGCAAATCGAATAGCAACAGCATTAGATGAAAAAGGGAAAACACAAAGGTGTCTGAACAATGGAGTACCTTACTT
Source organism: Bathyarchaeia archaeon (assembly GCA_034679745.1). Lineage (GTDB taxonomy): Archaea > Thermoproteota > Bathyarchaeia > Bathyarchaeales > Bathycorpusculaceae > Bathycorpusculum. The sequence continues at coordinate 8,545 of JAXDAO010000265.1, read as the reverse complement.
TAGAGCTTACCGAAATGGTGAAATCATAGTTGTTCCGGCAATTGGACACCTCTACACGATAACCAGTAAGCAAAAAGGCAAACGTAACTACCCGTTATTTGATTATCAGTGGGTTCCAAGGTACCAAGCGGAACGTGGAGCATCACACATTCGAATCTGGTTAAAGGTCATCAATGAATTGGCAAATAACGCTGAAACATTTGTGGATGGCTGTGACTTCGACATTGAAGGCAGCATAATTGGCTACAACATTCTCAAATATGCATGCGGTGAAAAACAACAATTAGCAAAAAGAATGAAGTACTCTACGCTTACAACTGAGGAGCTACAAGAGTCATACAGCAAACTACTTCCAAAGCTGGATTTTTCGCTTATTGAGGCGGGGTTAACTCGTCATGAAGTGGACTGGCTCTATGGCATAAACCTCTCAAGAGCACTCACGCAAGCAGCAAAAGCCAACAGCGGGCAATACTCCACATTGAGCACGGGCAGAGTGCAGGGTCCAACGCTGCGTTTTCTGGAAGAGCGTGAAAAAGAAATCCAATGTTTTGTACCTACACCATACTGGAAAATAACAGCGAAAATAAGTATAAACGGAACAACAATTGATGTTGAATACGAAAAAGCGCTGGAAATTTTGGCTGAAGCTACCGCGCTCAGAGATTCATGTAAAACCAAAGAAGGTAAAATTGAGGCGATTACAGTAGGAGAATTCGCCCAACCTCCACCTGTGCCCTTTGACCTGGGCACACTGCAGAGCGAAGCCTACAAGCTCTTCCGCTACACGCCCATGCGTACATCCACTATTCTACAGCACCTCTACCTTAATGCATTGATTTCTTATCCCAGAACAAGCAGCCAAAAACTACCTCCATCTATAGGCTACGAGACGATACTCAAAAGACTAGGAAAAGCACCAGCATATTCCAAAAATACAACAGACCTCCTATCCAAACCGATGCTGAAACCCAAAGAAGGCAAAAAAGACGACCCCGCTCATCCAGCCATCTATCCGACGGGAAATCTACCACAGAAACCCCTAGAGACAGCAGAAAAAAACATCTTCGACCTAATTGTTAAACGATTTTTTTCTGTTTTTGCTGAACCAGCAATCAGGCAAAGCATAAACGTAATCATAAGCCTCAATAGCAACCCCTTCCGCTTCAGCGCGGCACGAACACTAGTGGAAGGCTGGTTTAGGTTCTATAAGCCGTATGTTCAGGTAAAAGATGACCCCTTACCTATCTTAACTGAGGGACAAATCGTAAGGGTTCAACGAACCACTTTGAAGGAACATTTTACCCAGCCACCTTCGCGCTATAACCCCCGGAGTCTTTTGTTGAAGATGGAAAAAGAGGAAATCGGAACAAAATCCACACGTGCCGCAATCATACAGACTCTTCAGGAACGCAAATACCTCAAAGGGGTAGACAACTTTACTGTAAGTGATTTGGGGTTTGAAGTAACTCAAGTTCTGGAGAAATATTGCTCAATTGTTGTATCGCCTGAAATGACACACGCGCTCGAGGAAAAAATGGAGGCTATCCAGCAGGGCAAAGAAACAAAAATAAACGTGCTACAAAACGTCACAAAAAATCTTAAAACAATCGTTGCTGAGCTTAAGGATAAAGAAGCGGAGATAGGTGCGCAGTTGAGCCTTGCGATTCAAAAGGCACAATTGGACCAAAGAATAATTGGTTCATGCACGAATTGTCAAGACGGGAAATTAGTGATTTTACATTCAAGAAAGACGGGTAAACGCTTCGTAGGCTGTAGTAACTATTTTGGAGGCAAATGCAATACTGCTTATCCACTTCCCCAAACCGGTACAGTTAAGCCTTTGACAGGTGCATGTAGAACTTGTGGTTCACCAGTAGTGGCAGTTTATTCAAGCGGTCGCAAGCCTTGGCGTTTATGCCTAAACATTAAATGCCAATCCAAGAGGAGAGCAAGCGTATGAAGTGTAAAACCTGTCACAGGGAAGCACAAGAGAACGGCTATTGCAATCTACATGGAAGAGCTTTCCAGAATTTAGAGGAAAAATTCAAGGTGTGGCATAAAGCAGCCGGTAATACATGGATAGACTATCTAGAACAAATTCAGAAAAATTCATTAACTGGAGAATGGGCTAAAGAAGTAGCAAAGTACCTAATTGAAGAGGATCAGAAATGTCAGGTAAAATAAAGAAAAGCTCTGAAAACTTGTCGTTCTCGCTGAGCCGTTGGTTCCGCAAAATGTCAACCGCCCCCACCACAGCGATAATTACTGTTGTGGGTATATCTTATGCAGTCTTCCTCTTCGGAGGCGGCTTATATACACTAATTAATCAACCTATACCATCATACTATAACGAGAATACCCAACAATTCTATTTTCTCTACCCTGATGTTAGCGAACAATTTGGCGCTGACACAATAATATCAGTAGCGCTCTATGCATTGGGATTTGTTGGTTTGCTTACAATCTACCAGAGTACAAAGAGTGCTAATAAACCTAGACAAGCCTACATGCTACTAGTCGCAGGGATAACATTCCTGTTATTAGCGTGGATATTCTTAGAAAGCGTAATGATAATAAAAGGCGCATAAAAAAATTAAAAACCCTTTTCTACCAAGGGTTCTTTTTCAGCTTCAGTTTGTAAGCTAAGAAGTTAGTGAACAAATGAATCGGTGGAGTAATTACTAGAGCTACAACTGCTACTTCCCAACTTAACCCTATCAACCCCAACAAAACCAATGGAACCGCAAATAAAACTGCACCGACTACAAAATCGATCTGGTCTACCACGGGTAACAATCCCCCAGGCGCAATGTTTAATCTACGTTTGATAAAAGCCCCAGCTAAATCACCCAAGAGACCACCTAACGGGATGAGCAAACTGAAAAGTACAGGGTAATTTTCAAAACCAAAAACAAATCCTTCGGCAAGCCCCACACCAAAACCAACTCCCCAGCCGAAAAAAAAGCCTCTAAAAGTCTTATTGTTACCAAAGATGCGTCTCCCGTCGATAAAGTTTCTCCCAAAATCCATTCGTATCCCGCCTCCAGCCAGTACGGGAGTGCCGTTTGCGCAGTAAGCGGGAAAAATGAATTTCAAGGCTTCAACGATTAGGAGAGTGACATCCATTTGAGTTTCAACCATTTATTAGTGGATTTTTGTATGTCTAATTCCAGATTCTCCTATTTGTATATAGCATACCGCTTCGTTCGCAAGCTCTGGTGCTTTCTCAATTGTAGCTTTGATTGTCTGGGGAACCTCGGCGGGTTTAAGGAATATAATGTTTTCAGCCCAAAATTTCACCACTCTCGTCGCTACGGGTCGAACACTTGAAGATTCCTCGCCAATTACACTGCGGACTTGACTCGTCATAATGAGAGGAATTTTTTTTATTTTTACAGTCTGAGCTAAGATAGCAAGTTGCCTGTTCAACTCTCGGTTAACGCCGAAAGCTTTGCCAGAAGTCTCTGCGGTCTTGGCGCTGTATAGCGAAGTGAAGGTATCGATTACGATTAACCCTACGTTGACGAGGTAGTCTTGTATTTGGTCGATTAGCGCGGTTTGCTCTTTAAAGTCCTTAGGCTTAACCAGGACAATACGTTCCGCGACATCATTGAACTTATCGCCTGAAATTTCATATAGCCTCTTTGTGGAAAAAGTGTTGTCGCAGTCAACAAAGAGGACTTTACTGTTTAGGTTGGCACAGTTAACTGCTATTTGCATTGCGAGTGTGGATTTACCAGTTTCAGGTTCACCATAGATTAATGTGATAGTTTTGGGTTTTATGCCGCCGCCTATGTTGGTGTCGATACATTCTATACCTGTGGAAATTTGCGACATGGTTTCACTCAAATATTATTAACGTGAAGCTAGTATTGTGTTTTGCACTTAAACGTACTTTAAGGTTGCTTTATGAAAGAAAAAGTTGCGGTGGCAACAGTACAGGGTAAAGCTTACTTTCTAATAGTTAACGCTCTAAGAGAAAAAAACATTCCCTTCATAAGTGTGGTTCCTGGCGAGCCAGTCCCTTATAGAGTCAAATTAATAGTTACTACAGAAAAGGAAAAAAATAAAGTAAATTATGATAAGGTCCTCATTTTTTACGGCGAATCAAAACTCGAAAATCTGATCAGCGAAATTAAAGCCACTCTTTTAGGAAAAGAAGCCTTCGAAAAGATCGTAATAGGAATTGACCCAGGGGAAGTCATCGGTGTTGCTGTGTTAGCTGATGGAAAAGTCATTGAAGAAGGTAACTGCTATAGCAGTCATGAAATGGTAAGCAGCATCCTTAAGGTACTAAGAACAGTTAACTTTTCAATTACCGAAGTTGTTGTTAAGATTGGAAACGGTGTACCTGTGTATAGAGAGTTGCTCGAAGAATTAGATGACTCTTTGCCACCGAAAGTGGTGCTAGAAGTTGTAGGTGAAGCAGGAACAAACCTGCCTCTGAAGGAACATAGACGTAGCCGAAAGATTAGACATATATCTTCTGCCATACGTATAGCTGGGAGAATTGGGTACGTATATGTAAGGAGTGAAAAAATTGCAGCAAACACTACAAACCAATAAGACTCTAATAGTTGATGGTCCAGCATCTGTCCAGCTATTATCTGGGAAAGCTCAAGTTTTCGGCAAATCACTCATGGAGACACAGCAGATTCTAGTCAGAGAAGGTAAAAGAATGCCATTCTATGCAATTGAAGCAGCTGTATTCAATTTGATGTTGGGTGCAAACGCAGCAATACAAGAAGTTGAAGGCAACACCATTCCAGAGTCATGGAACAAACCCGTTCAAATCTTACTTAACGCGAAAAAGAAACCGGTTGTCATCATGGTTTTAGGCGCTGCAGACGCGGGCAAGAGTAGCTTTTGCACATACGTACTAAACAAGCTAGTAACCAGCGGCTTTAAAGTTGCAGTTTTAGACGGGGACTTGGGACAATCAGATATTGGTCCATCCGCAAGCATCGGGTATGCAATTACCTCCAAGCCCGTCACAGAGCTCTATAATTTGAGACTTCAAAACGGTTATTTCATTGGCATCACCTCACCTGTATCAGCCATTAAAAAAAACAATTGAAGGCCTATCCTCCATGCTCAAAGAAGCAAGTGGGCGACAGGTAGATTTTGTGTTAATCAACACGGACGGCTTTGTGAGCGGAGGAGACGCAATCAATTACAAAATCAACTTAATTGAAGAATTAAAGCCCGATATTGTGATTGGCGTAAGAGTACAAGCCGAGCTTGACCAATTATTCTCCAACCTGGGAGGACCAGGAGTATTCTTAGTAGAATCATCACCCGCTTTGAGCATGCGTAGCCCAGAGAAACGGAAAAGCCTGCGCGAAATGACCTATGCAAAATACTTGAAAAAATCAAAGCTGCAGTGTTTTCCGCTTAGCCAAATCACAGTAGAACCAAGAAACGGAGTACCCAAAACACAAGAACCTGAAAAAGGACTACTCGTAGGTTTGTATGGTCGAGGCAGCAGGTTCTTGGGCATAGGTGTGCTACGGGCAATCAATATAGGTAGACGCACTTTGAAAGTCCAAACATCAATAACTTCCAAACCGATGCGGCTGGTTTTCGGCAAGGTCCTCTTGAACGAAAAGCTACAGGAAATTTAGAATTAAAACTGATTGCTAAAGAAAGCCCTCACTTCATCTGCTAGTACGCCTGCTTTATCGGGCAGTGTCTTCATACCGAGTGTGACCCAAGCAGGCAGAAAACTTTTACAGTAAGCAGTTGCGAAGCGGAAATCTAAGAATATGATTGCACCCTTATCATCAAGCGTACGAATGGGTCTGCCAGCAGCCTGAGATGCCTTCTTCATTGCGGGCAAAATATAGCCGTATTCTCGTCCTCGACTGGGAAAACGGTTCTCATAGTAGTCAATTTGCGCCTTAACTCGCGGTGTTGGCTCAGCGTAAGGCACACCTACAACCACTACCGAATTCATCTGGTTACCAGGGAAATCAACCCCCTCAGATGTTCTACCGCCTTGAACACCTAAAAATACAGCACCACCTTTCTCACCGCAAGCCTTGAAGTCCTGCACTAACTTCTCATTTGCTTTGGAGGTCATACCACTTTTTTCATAGAACAGGGGTTTTAGTAACTGTTTTTCTAAACCTTCAGAGAGCAGAGCATTTAGGACTTGAAAGGACGCAGCAAAAACACCAGTGTTAGTCGGGGTACTGTTTACAACTTCGTTTATGCGCTCAATCATTGTCTGATACATTTTAGGTGTTCTTTTTTCCATTGATGTGGTAACCCCAAAGCAAACTGCTGAAAAAACATGTTCTTTTGGGAAAGGCGAGGGTGCGAGGAAGCGAATTGTACTTTCTGGAAGTTTAGTTATTCGTGCAAACGCCTCTAGCGGTTGAAGTGTTCCCGACATAATCACGTTAGCGTATGTAGATGAGAAGACTGGTTCGGTTATTTTGGCTGGGTCTAGGGCCACAATTTCAAGTTTCGCAGTTTTGTTGTTGTCTTTGCCAAAGTATCGGCTTGCAACATTAATGTATGAGTCATCATCAACCGTGTCTATCCATTTTAGTAAAAACTCACTCGTAGCATTAACGTAAGACCGGGGATTTTTGCCCTCTGCCAATAATGCCTTCTTTATGGCCACACCTGATTCATGCATGTGTTCAAAGAATTCTCGCGGTTTTGGGATATTTCCTTGTTTCTCGATAATTTCGATTATTCGGGTGGGTGAAATTATTTCTTCTTTGTTAATTTGTTCAGTTAATTTCTCAACTTCCAATCTAAAAAACTGCGCGAATTCTTCAATTTCTTTGTAACCGAACTTGTTTGCTTCTTGTTCCGCCGCCTTCATAACAAACAATGAGAGCATACTACTTGAGATGTCAATAGCTGTTTCAGGCAAATTGTGAGCTTCGTCAACGACAAGAATAATTTTAGAGAGGTCGGTTTCAAGATTTTTTAGAAAGGCCGTACGAATTAAGGGATCGAAAACGTAAAGATAGCTTAACGCGATAACTCTAGCATCTGAAACAGCACCTTTAACGAGTTCATAGGGACATAACTCTTTTTTCTTACAGACACGAAGAATTTCAGATGCCATGTAAGGTCTACTGGCGACCTGCTGTTGAAGCTGAAGGTAATCGTATGTCCGATTATCTACGTTGACATAGTAGGGGCATCTGCTTTTGGATTTAAGTAGCTCGCAGACTTCCATGAGAGATTTTGAATCAAAAGCACCTTTTGCAGCGAAAACGTTGAGGCACATCTCATTTCGCCCGCGAATGGAAACGCCTGTAACTGGACGCTGCTTGTAGACAGCTCGCAATTCTTCGATGACACGGTCGTGCTGGCGGTGGGTTCGCGCCACATAGAGGATTTTAAGGTTCTTCTTAATAGCAACGGGTAGACATGCAGAGAGGGCTGAGATTGTTTTTCCTAAGCCGTTGCTACCTTCGATGAGAACTGATCGGTGGTCGTTTACGGCTTGATTGATGGTGGTTATGAAGTCGTCTTGGTGTGGACGCGCACTGGTGTAAGGAAAGTACTCGTTAACTTCAGTGGGTAGTTTGATCATGCTAAACTCCTCGAGCGCCCGTTAGATGGACAATATGTGTTAACTGGACACTTTTGACATATTGGTCGACGTGCTTTACAGTATTTTCTGCCGAGGTTTATTAAAAGCAGATGAACCGACAAGTAATCTTCTGTGTCAAAAATGAACTGAAGACTAAGGCGAACATCCTCGTAGTCGCCTTTTGGTGGCGCCAATCTTAAACGCTTTGAAACTCGATTAACATGCGTATCCACAGGAATAGTGGGCTTGTTTGCTGAAAACAATAACACAACATCAGCTGTTTTAGGGCCAACACCCTTCATTTCCATTAGCTTTTTTCTTGCTTCTTCTATTGGCAACGATAAGACTGGATGTAAGGATCCACCGAATTTTTCAAGAACAATTTTTGAGGTTGCTTGTATTGTTTTGGTTTTGCTCTTGCAGAGCCCGCCAACTCTAAGGCACTCTTCAATTTGACTTGCTTTCGCATTCGCCAAATTTTTTGGTTTTATCTCAAATTTTTCTGAGAGATTTTCGAAAGCTCGTTCGGTGTTTATATCGGCAGTGTTCTGCGAAATAATCGTTAAAACTAATGTTTGGAAGGGACCCATATTGCTTTTCACAAATTTAGGCAGGGTCAGGGTGTCTTTTAGAGCCTTTAATACTGTTGCTGCATGAGTCCGAGTTAACGTTTGCCTTCACCATCCCTAAAAAACATTGGCAGAATATGGTCAGTTAAGCTATAAATACCATCTTAACAAGAAAATAGAAATCTTATCACATGCAGTAAATTTATTAGATTAGCCCATACTGCTTTAGCTAAGGCGAAACCTGTGTGTCCTTAGCAACCAAATTCAAGAGCTTAAACGGTCCTCAGTTTGCAGCTATAGCTTTCTTTACGGCCACAGGAATTATGCTTTTAGCATTTTTACCTCTCAGCGGATTTCCACCACACCTCGGCTTCTTAGGCATACTGAGCTTCATAACCGCTTATAGTCTCTTCAC
>JAXDAO010000264.1:0-3594 GCA_034679745.1 Bathyarchaeia archaeon | reverse complement strand
CAATCATGGAATTTTTTTGATTGAAGACCCGTATTTAGCGAATCCTACTGTTGGAACGACATATTTCATAGACGAATTAAGCATAACTTAAAAAGCGGCAATAGACACGGAAAAGCAGGTATGTCTATGAAAAACTGGAAAATCATAAGCAAAATAGCCTTCTTTTCCGCCGCGGTATCTTTTATTTTTGTTGCAATTCTCGCGATAATGACGTATTTCCTAATACAAATTTTAAGTAGCGGTGCGCCTATTGATTACGTAGCATTCAGCATCATCTCAACCGTGTTACCGTATCTGTTGATCGGAGTCATCTCATTGATAATTGCATTTGTATCTGGAGGCGCTGAAGAAGAGGATTTAGAGGAAGCATTGCCAGAGACTCAACCAGCAGAGGCAACTGCTTAATCTTTTTTATTTCTTTTTATCAATATTTTTCTTCGGGCATCAGTGCGATTTGTTTATTTTTAACTCTACGGAGTAACTGTTAAGGAAGCAGGAAGCAGCTAACATGAAATCTGAAGATGAGAAAATAACTATGCTACATGGTGCAGGCGGCACTGTAATGCATGACCTCGTCAAAAACTATGTCGTTAAAGCTTTCGGAGGCATCGGCAACGCAGAAGTCCCATTGGAAGCTATGGATGACGCTGCCGTAGTGGGCGATGTTGTGTTTAAGAGTGATTCTCATGCCGTTAAACCAATATTTTTTCCAGGGGGCGATATCGGACGCATCGCCATTTCAGGCACAGTTAATGATATTAGCTGTTTAGGTGCTCAGCCTTTTGCTTTAGCTTGTGGTTTAGTTTTGGAGGAGGGTTTAGCCCTTTCAGACTTAGAGAGGATCCTTGCTAGCATGAGACAGACATGTCTTGAAGCTGACGTGGGCGTAGTTACAGGAGACACGAAAGTGGTCGAGAGGGGTAGCTTAGGTGGCTGCGTTATGAATGTTTCAGGTATAGGCAAACGTACACCTGCGTTGGACAGCAACTTGGAGGTTGTCAGAAAATATCGACAACTCAGTTCTCGTTGGGCACTGGATTCTAACCTTGCTGTTGGTGACATGATAATTCTTTTGGGCACTATAGCTGATCATGGCTTGGCAGTACTCTCTGCTCAGCAGGGTCTGAAGTTCGGCAGCGAAATAAAATCTGATGTGAAGCCACTTAACCGCATGGTTCAGCGGTTGCTAGGTGAAGTGGGCGGAGTAGTCGCCATGAAAGACGCCACAAGAGGCGGCTTAGCTGATGCCTTAAACGAGTGGACAGAAAAATCCAAAGTCGGGATACTCACACACGAAAACAAAATCCCAATACACAAAGATGTACAAACCGCCTGTGAAATGCTCGGCTTAGATCCGCTTGAAATCGGCAACGAAGGCAAACTAATTATCGGAGTTGTACCTCAAAAAGCAGAGGAAGCGCTACAGTTTCTAAGACAAACCCCCGAGGGAAAAGATGCGCAAATAATCGGTGAAGCTACAAACCAATTTAGAGGCGTAGCCATGCAGACACTGGTGGGCGGCAAAAGGATTATTGCGAGACCAGTAGGAGATCCCGTACCAAGAATATGCTAAGCTTGGGCGGCGACGTTTTTTGCCCATACTCGGCATGTTCCTTCACTGCTAACCATGCAAGCTCCGACGGGTTTAGCTGGCGTGCAAGCTTTAAGGAACAGGGGGCACTGGTTTGGCTTGATTTTGCCGACAATTACTTGGTGACATTGACAACCTGCATGAAGGTCTTTGCCTTGGGTAACTTTGAGGTTGTATTTTTTTCGTGCGTCGTATTCGGATAGCGATTCTTTTAGTTGTAGTGCTGAATTGTCTAGTTTGCCTATTCCTCGCCAGTTGCCAGATGTTATTGTGAAGGCTTTTCGCATAATATCTTGGGCTTTAATGTTCCCTTCGGATTTAACAACGCGTGAATACTCGTTTTCTAAAATAGCGGCGCTTGTGCTGTGCTGCTTTAGTATCATGTAGATAGCCATCAACACATCGTTTGGTTCAAAACCTGCAACTACTGTTGGCATGCGGTAGACTTTGGTGAACAATTCGTAGGGTTTTAAGCCGATTATTGCGCTTACGTGGCCGGGTGCGATGAAACCGTCGATTTGTAGGTCTTCAACCCCGAGTAGTAGCTCCATAGCAGGTGGAATCAATCTGTGAGAGACAAGAAAACTAAAATTTTTAGGCAAATCACCCAAGGCTTCCACAGCAGTTATAGGTGCGGTTGTTTCGAACCCGACTGCTGAGAAGACAAATTGTTTTTCTGCTTCTTTTTTTGCCATTTCGACGGCATCAGCAACTGAATAGACGATTCGGACATCAGCGCCTGTTGCTTTAGCTTCTAGAAGTGATGAATCGCTGCCGGGAACACGCAAAACATCGCCAAAGCAAGTGATTACTTTGCCTTGTTTTGCTAGCAATACAGCTTCATCAATTTCTGAGGCAGGTACAATACAGACAGGGCACCCGGGACCGGCTATGACTTCAACTGTTTCTGGCAGAAGACTACGTAATCCAAAGTGAGTTATTGTCCATTCATGAGTTCCACAAACATGGCAAATCTTAACTTGCCCTTTTTTGGGTGCTACTTCCTGAATTTTTTGGGCAATATTGTGAGCAACCTCAGGGTTTCTAAAATGCATAGTCTCTTCCATGCAGTTGCCTCACTTACTCTCCGCCCATTGAGCCTAAAACGTCATTCCAGATACTCAAAGTCTCTAAAGCCTCTTTTTCCTCGAGAATCTGAATCGCATACCCCGCATGAACTAAGACATAGTCACCAGGTTTAGCTTCGACAAGCGACACATTGACGTCCCGTAGAACGCCCTGTCCAAAGTCAACTTGGGCTTTTTCTCCTTGCAGGGACATTATTTTTGCAGGGATTGCTAAGCACATAAATATCAGTTACTAAAAAAATGCACAATCGGGCGATAAAAACAGATTGGTACAAATCTATGAAAAAGCAGCCACTACTGCTTGACCAAATGAAACGCCACCATCACCCGCTGGAACCGTTTCATGCACCCAAAACTGCAAACCTGCATCTTCAACAACTTGACGGATGTATTTGGCGAGGAGTTGGTTGCATGCGGCTCCGCCTGTAAAGCCCACGTTTTTTGTGCCTTTTTCATGGGCTTTTTGGACTGCTAAAGATGCTAGCCCATTGGCTATGTAGACGTGTGCAGAGTGAGCTAAATCTGCAGCAGAAACCCTACCCAAATTGTCATAAATTGCCCTCAGAAGGAAAGAAGTTTCTAGAACATCATTGAAGATCTGTGGCTTAAGGTGCAAAGCGTCTTTTCCAGGTATTGCCGCTGATTCCAGTTTCATGGCTGGTTCGCCTTCATAACTTCGAACATCACAAATTCCCAGAAGTGCAGAAACAGCATCAAGAACTCTCCCGCAACTGGTTGTCTGAATTATGTCTTTACCTCTTTTCAGCTGATTTAGTATGAGTTCAGCTTCCGTTTCGCCGTAGGATAAGAGTTTACTATTTTTCAGTAGCCAATCTTGAAAGTCCACACCTGCTTTAGAGAGCATTGCAGCAGTCAAACGTGCGGGGTATCGGCTAGCTATGTCGCCTCCGATTA
>JAXDAO010000263.1:0-2537 GCA_034679745.1 Bathyarchaeia archaeon | reverse complement strand
AGACATATTCGCGATATCATTCACTACACCCAGAAGAGAGCTGTCTTTTGAGACTATATCTAAAGTTAAGGACTTAAGCTTGGATATGCTTATGGTCGCTGGCGGCGCTCACCCAACCATCGACCCTCAAGATGTCCTCATGAATACTTCTATCGACGTTTGCATCGTTGGTGAAGGTGAAGAAACTACCTGCGAATTAATCAAGAAAGTCCAGGCTAAAGAATCAGTAGTTGATATAGCCGGCACTGTTAACAGGCAGAAGAATAACGGTTTGAGGCCTCTGTTAAAAGATATCGATTTCTTTCCAGCTTGGGATCTGATTAACTTCGAAGACTACGATGTTGCAGTTAGCAAAAAGAAACGCATGGCATATTTACTGCCGATACGTGGTTGTCCAAACTACTGCACATACTGCTCTAACCCTGTCTGGAAGCTAGAGAAGCCTTGGATAAGGCAGCGTTCACCAAAGAACATAGCCGAGGAAATCCGCTATCTCTATGGCAGGGGCATCCGAGAGATCTATTTGCGGTCTGACACGTTTAATGTTGACATCAAGTGGTGTCTTGAAGTCTGCAATGAAATACAGAAATTAAACCTTCCTGCTATGACTTACCAATGCAACCTCCGCGCTGACAAACTAAACGACGAGTTAGCTCAACGGCTTCATGAAATCAACGTTTGGCTTGTCCACATTGGATTGGAATCAGCTAATGACCGTGTGCTCAAGGGTATAGGCAAAAACGCGACCCAAGCTGACAATATCCGCACACTTGAGCTACTTAAGAAACATCAAATCAAGGTCTACGGCTTCTTGATGCTCTACAACGCTTGGGAAACCAACGGTAAACTTGAATATGAAACCCCTGAAGAGGTTAACAACACCTTACAATTCGTTAAAAACTGCCTAAGAGACAATCTCATTGAATACATTTCATGGTCCATTACCAACCCTCTAATCGGCTCAAAGCTGCATTCAATAGCAAAGAAATACAACATTGCTAGCCACAACGTCAAAATCGGTGATTGCATGAAATTGCCCGGTATTAGCGAGCAACAGATGATTGAACATGTCAAGCAGGGAATGATTCTCCAGCTACTCAATGGCATTCAAAAAGGCATGATCACAAAAAAAAGCTACAAACGGGCTGCACAAAAAGCCATCAAAATCTTGAATATGTAACTAAGCAATTTTAGGCATACGATAAACTATTTATCTGCCAGACAAAACATACTGCCCTATGCCATCTTGCCCCGACATAGACATGAAAGTCGATTTTGTCGTTCCTTCAAGGGATGAAGCGAACCCAACTTTACTTCGCCAAATCAAGCACATGCCTTGTGCGGGGATAATCATAAACACTCATGAAAAGCCACTTAGTATCGCACGGAAAAATGGGGTTTTGCTAGCTACTACGGAGTGGGTTGCAATGGTTGATGATGATATGCTCTTGCCAGCGAATTGGCTTCAGCTTGTCTCTAAAGCAATCAAACCGGACGTGGGGGCAATAGGCACAGTCGCGGTCCACAAAAATAAGCACGTTGCCGCATACGAACGTGTAGTGGGCACAGTTTACAACCTGAGCAATCTCGATACTAATCCACACATCAACAACATAATTATCCGCAGAAAACTTATGGAAAACTACAACCCCCCAAAACTGTTTTTCGGCGAAGACCAATACTTCAAACGATACGTGCAAAAAACAGGTTACAAATGGAAGGTGCTGCCGTTTCTGGGCGCAACACACCTAGGGACTTCAAAAAACTACGTTACCATCGGCGTGTCCTACCGGCGTTATGGACATTTTGGTTTTTACAAGCTGGCTAGGAGGATGGTGGCGCGTTTTCTGTTCACCCCGTTTGCTGCTTTGTCAAATTTAAGTACAAGGACATTCTGGTATCTGACTAAAATCAACGTGGAGTTCTTGGCTGGTTTCGCAAAAGAGTTCACCCGAGAAAAACTCACCTTGCAATAGCTCAAGATTTAGTTCAGAAAAGAAGTGCCTACTTCGTACCTAACTTTCGCTAGGTGCATAACAAAAGCAAAAGGTAAGAAGAAAAGTAAAATGTATTACTTTACGATTTCTCGTTTCTTCCAGCGCAGGTTCTTGCCCTTGCATTTCCTGCATTTTAGCGCGGTTTTAGCGTTGCGTGCGCCGCAGTCTCTGCAGATTTTCATGTATAAGCGGTGCTGTTGCGCTATGGTTTTCTTCACTGGGTCTAATATCGGCATTTTGTTGTTTACCTTCTTTTTTGGGTAAGTCTTTGATGGTTACGTGTCAAATATACCTTTTGTCTTGACTCCAAGCATTCGGACTCAAATAATGTTACTTGATTACCTCTATTGTTACGTAGGAGCGGGTGTCTTCAATGCCGTCTATGCTATATAGTTTCTTTAAGAGCTCGTCGAGATTTTCTCTTTCAACAATAATTAAGGCGTCAACTTCCCCTGCGATCCGGAAAGCCCTCGAGACGCAAAGTTCGCGGATTTGCTCATAAACATGTATTCTTTTGATGGGTGAAACCTTGAGAAGTAT
>JAXDAO010000262.1:0-9991 GCA_034679745.1 Bathyarchaeia archaeon | reverse complement strand
TGGGACAAGACAAGCCATGGTATGTCTAAAGTCGCGACGGCAAAGACTTAGCACGTGCTTCAAATTTATGCCATACTTTTCTTTTTACAAAAATAAATGATGTTATGCCTGTTATCAGGACAGTGAAGAGTAGGATAAAGTTAGCTAGAGTTAACCACTCTGGAACGCTCAACATAGCAGTAGCTAGAGCAAAAAAAAGATACACTGACGCTGCTCCTGTCAGAGCCTGAGCGGCAATCATAACCCTTTGCCGTTTCAATACTCTTTCTTTTAACCAATTAAGAGAAGACTCGACTCTTTTCGAAACATCAGGCAGATCATCTAATACCAATGTTAAGCCCCCCAAAAGTAAGAACCTCCCCGCATTTACTGCAATGCTGGTGTTGTTAACTAAGAAAATGGTATGAAGAGATACAGGCGTGAATGCAATGACATAGAGTGAGGCGAAGGTCAAGACTATAAAGCCGTAGAAATAATGGTGGAAAAGAAACCTTCCTGTCTTAAGTTTTCTTCCTAACATCGCGCTAGGAAAAACGTTTATGGCTGCTGCAGCTATGACAAACCAAAACACATTCCCATTAATTAGGTAAGGATAAAATGGTTGCCAACCCGGGAAAAACCAGTAGAAACCGGCAATAATACCAATAGAACAAGCTATCGTTAAGAGTGCATTAAAGACTAAGGTTAAGCTGAAGGTTTTTTTGCAAAGAATCCACAGCCGGCTCATGTATTGTCCTCATCTAAGCATAAAAAAGTAAATGAGGCAACTATTGGATATGAATGTTACGCGTTAAATTATGTAAGCTTCAATAGGAAACGCCGTGTATGTACTAGTTATTTGAAGGAGTCACAAAATAACGTCCGCTTTTGGACTTAAATTAACTCTAATACCATAATATTGAAATCTATAACTATTCACTGAATATCTTGGGCTATGAGATAATCGAGGTACGGCGAAGCTGAAAGTGGGGAATAAAAACGCTGGAGGCTGATGAGAGCTTTTTCCGCTATTGAGCCCATTTAGCACTACCTGACTATATAAAGAACGTATCGCGGCAGCACTTCCCAAGCTTTATATTTAATTCATGCTAAGTCTGAGGATATGCGTACGAAAAGCATCTATATTATGCTATATTATGGCTTTGCCCAACATCTGCCCTTATCCTACAATCCTTTTGCTGGTAGGTTTGCGCATTGGCTTCGTCTTCAATGCGGCAAGCACATATTTGATCAATGTGGAAAAAATGTAAATATTGAAAAGGGCGCAAGCTTTAGCGATGGGGCAACAATAAGGATAGGCAATAACTCTACTCTTGGTCATAACTGTGTTGTTAACCCTTATGTTACAATTGGCTGCAATGTTTTGATGGGCGCTGATGTTTTGATATTTACTAATAATCACAATTTTGCTTCTGCGATTGAGCCTATTTGTTCACAGGGCTATGAGAAGCCTCAACCGGTTGTAATTGGTGATGATGTTTGGATCGGTGCTAGAGTAATAATTCTGCCTGGGCGGACGATTGGGAGCCATGCTGTCATCGGTGCGGGTTCAGTTGTAACTATGGATGTTCCAGAGTTTGCAGTTGTTGGGGGTAATCCTGCTAAAATTCTAAAATATAGGTCTTAGGTCATCGAAGAACTGTCCAAGTTGTTTAGTTTTATTTCTGTTATCGAGTCTGATTAACAGATATCCTCATTATATGGTGACTGTATCGAGGTACGCTGAAGGCGGGGAAAATAATGCTGGAGGATAGTGAGTGCTTTTTCCGCTAGCGAGTCCGCTATCCATCTACCTTCTATGTTAGTACCTGTTCCAGTGTTGGAACAAAATGTTCCCTCTGTAGAACTAAATAATCGCATGTAAACTCATCGATATGGTGAACTTCGATGGGAACATGGCAAGAAAAATATTCATGCCAAATCCGCCTCTGCATCTTCATAGCAGTCGCGGTCTATCTATTATATGCAATCTATTTTGCAGTTTACGGATTACAATTTAGTATTCAACTATCGCAAGACCAATATGTTTACAGCTTAATTTCCAAGAATTCGCTATGGTGGCAAATCGCTTACTATACAAGCGAAGGCATAACTGGTTCCATAGCGATCGTGCTACGAGCTTTCGCCGCAATCTTTGCTACATATGCAGCCTATCAGTACTGGAGAAAAAAAGACGCCGCGATGCCAACAATTAAGAAAAACACCTGCCGAGCCTTGCTCCTAGAAGCTGCTTTTTTCTTAGCAATTATACCTTCAATAATCGCAGCATTCGCTTATAACCTAACCACTACTGAATACCTATTCTACTTCGACCACACACCTGAACTCATACTTCTCTTCGGTACGGCTATTCCATGTCTAGCTATGGTGTTAACGGCTGCTCCATCGCTCCTAAAACTCCGAAGTAAAATTAAGGCCGAAGCGTCTGCCCCGGTGATCATAAAATGGGCTAGCTACACAGCATTAACCTACATTTTAGTTGTGTTCTGGTTCAACTACTGCATGCTCTGGGGTGCTAATATGGTACCATATCCTCGAGCTAATCAAGTGTACGGTCTTGATTTTCTGCTCCAACCAGTTAACTTGACAAGTTTTGCCGTCACTGCCTTTGGCTTACTCGCCGTTGGCATCGCAGCATACTTGACTCTCAGACCTGCTATCCAAGGCGAACCCAGTAGAGTCAACCTCGGTCGTCTAGGAGCAGTTATCGCTGCCTTCTCTAGCTACTTCATCTTCAACACAGTCTACTACTTGCTCACAGGTGGCTATGAAGCCAACCCGAGTGTCTGGTATGAAGTCATTAGTCCAATGCATAACGCAAATCTATGGACGATGGCGTTGCTGGTTATCGGGTTGCCAATGATTTGGTTTAATGGTGTAAAGAAGACTGGTTAGTTTGCATGAGGTAAATTGGGAGCTCCCCTTTTTTTATTTAGACAGGATCGCTCTCATTATTCTAAAAAAGTTGTATAATCTTGTTTTGGGTAGCCGATGCATAGTTATTGTATTTAGTTTGAACCTTGTATTTTTTTTGCCTTCATCGCAACAACTTAGTGAAAAACAAAAAATAGTTAAACCTACATTTTGGTTGAGTCAAAGAAAGAGAAGAGAGGTGCTTCTTTCTTAGTATGGCTCTTTCTTGCGAGTCATGTATGCCCAGACGCTGACAAGCACAACTGTTAGACCCGCGCCTGCAAACCCTGAAACTAAGTAGTTTGTCACACCGCCAAGCAAGGGTAAAACAGTCACAAGCCAAGGGATAACTATTGTTGCTGTTAGTTGTGCTATGACCCCTGCCATGAAACCCAGAATCGCTATTACGCCGAATATTTTTAATCTACTGTTCATTCAATTCACCTTTTGTTATCCGATTAGCTGGCGCATCTTTTTAGTCTAACTTACATGTTTGTGTCTAATCTTGATTGCGTCAAGATCATGTTTAACTCCTATAAGTGTAGGACAATGGATGTTTTAGGACAACGTATAGTCGTACATATATACGTACATATTTTCATCATGTTAACAATGTATAACTCTGTTTTCTGCACTCTTGCGTGGTAGAGGTAAATTAAATTGTCAGAAAGATTCGCTAAAAAGTGGGAAAGTAAACGGGAAGATGAGCCCTTTGCAAACCGCATTAAGGACGCTGTTAAGCCGCCAGGTCCACTAAAACCAAGACTTGATTTTGCAGTCAGACGTATTGAACTTCAAGTTCAAAAACTCGACCAAGCAACAGACAGGTTCGGCCAAAGAGACAAAGCAATCTTTGCAAGAATTGTTGATGCATATACAAAACATGACAGTGCACGTGCAAATGTTTTCGCGAATGAACTAGCTGAAGTCAGAAAGATGTCAAAGTTAATCATGAATGCTAAACTTGCCCTCGAGCAAATCACATTACGATTACGAACCGTATCAGAACTAGGCGACGTAGTCTCAACTCTCGGTCCAGCCGTGGGTGTCCTACGTTCAGTTAGATCAGGACTAACAAGTGTATTTCCAGAGGCAGAAAGCGAACTTGGCGAAATCGGTAATATGCTAAGCGGTATCATGATTGAAGCAGGACAAGGTAGTGGAATGACACTCAACTTCGATACAGTAAACGAGGACGCATCAAAGATTCTCACAGAAGCGGCAACCGTTGCAGAACAAAAGATAAAAGACAAATTCCCAGACCTGCCCCCGGGAATGCCAGCATCCCCAGCTTCTCAAGCTGAGAAAACAACATTCTAAAGATAAGGAGGAAAAAACAAAAAATGTCTAACTCCAATCTTTTTCTTTCTATTGGTAAACCTATAAAGAACGAATACGGACGTATAATTGGTAAAGTTGCATCCTTCGCGCTAACTCCTAACGGCAAATTTGATGCAGTATACATCGAGTTTGGTGATGGTCAATTCTCAAAACAGCCCATGGAGAGCTTACGGTTCAATGGCGCAGAAGTCACATTTATCTCAAAAATAAAATCTCAAGCAGGCACACTTTGTGACCAAATTCCTCTTATATGGCGCAAAGATGAAGCACTAAAAGAGCTAGTGGACAAGAAAAAAATTACCCCTGACATATACCAAGATCTTCACAATAGCTTCGAAAACGTGTTAACACAACTCAAGAAGGAAGCTCAAGTAATAATTGATGAGTCAGCCATAGAGATCGAACGTTGCAACGAAGAAATAACATCGCTGAGCTATGCAATCGCTAACTTAGAAATCGAGCATGAAATCGGAAAAATCGACGAAGAAAATTACAAATCCGCTTTCACATTACTGCAAGAAGCACTAAGACGTGCCACAACCGAAAAAACCGACTACGAACTTACCAAGAGCAGACTGTCCAGTGTATTGCTTGGTGACCAATCACAAGTCGCTCCTAAGATTAACAAAGTCTATGCTGAACAAGTTAATACTACCACTAAGCTACCTGAGCCTCCAGTAGTCGTGTACGTTAAAGAAATCGGTAAAGCCGGAATCTAAGCACAGGACTCAACGCGTTAGGACTGTGGAGGGAAAAAATGAAAAGCTTTACCAACCAAACCCCCACTCCTATACGTGAGGTTGCAACTAAATCTATTTATACATTAAAAATCCAACAAAATAAATTAGAGCAAGCGAGTTTTCGCTTAAAAGAGCGAGACCGCATTCTTTTTGAAACCTGCATGAGCGCATTGAAGAAGAACAATAAAGAGAAAGCGTCCATATGCGCAACCGAGATTGCAGAGGTTCGTAAACTCGTTAAGTTTCTGTATAATGTTCAATTAGCAATTGAACGTGTTATGATGCGCCTTGAGACCATAAAAGAGCTAGGTGATATAGTAACTGACTTAAAACCGGCTTTGCGGTTACTTCAAGGTGTTTCTCAAGAATTATTCCAAGTGTTACCTGATGTAAGTACTGAGTTGAGTAACGTTAACTCAGCAATACAAGATACTCTTCATGCCACGAAACTTACGGCAGATGAAAATTTGGTCCCAGTTGGCAAGAAGACTGAAGGCGGAGAAGAAATCCTCAAAGAAGTCTCCTGCTTCATGGAGCAAAAATTATCAGAATCTCTTCCTGAACCGCCAGTTGCTGCTCCAGTGAAAGAGAAAGTGTCAACGCCAATCCGAGAGCTTGTTGCATTGACGGCAAGTTCTTCGCAGGTGTTTGGAAAGAAGACAGTTGAAGAGTCAGGATTTGATCCTGAAAAGAGTATGTTCACTTACAAGAAGTCTGAAATCAAGGAGTTTTCGCTCAAGGTAGAGAAGCCCAATTTAGAAGATGTGCTTCTTGAGTATGTTCGTAAAACAAATGGTGAAATCGATTTAAGTAGATGCTCAAGCGAGTTACAGACTTCTAATGAGGAAATTGAGCGTGCCCTAGAAAATTTGGGGACAAAAGGCAAAATAAAGATAGAATTGCGTTCACCTGAATAAGTACGAGAAGAGGAGAGAAATACTAAATGAGTGCATCAAATGAGTTAGAAAAAGCTGCAACAGCCTACGCGCTGGATGCTGTTAGACTAGATAAGCAGGGCCAAAAAGGCAGAGCCATCACCCTCTACCAGAAAGCAATTGAGAGTCTCCTGCAGTTGGTTCAACTTTACCCCGAATATGGTTTGAATAAGGTTTACGTACAGAGAGCAATCGCCTACCAAGAACGAATTAAAGCGCTTCAAGGTGCGGTTTCGCCTACTGAAATGAATCGAGCTTCAAATGAAGATAATGAAAGTGGAGGTTCAGCAACAATGGATGGCAGTCCAAACGGTAATGGCGGCGGCAAAGGTAACGAAGAGCTGGTTATTACAGAGAAACCCAAAGTGAACTGGGAGGAAGTCCTTGGATTAGAGGTTGCCAAGAAGGCAGTCAAAGAAGCTATCGTTTATCCTGTTCAGCGACCTGACTTGTTCCCGCTTGGTTGGCCTCGTGGAATATTGCTGTTTGGCCCGCCTGGTTGCGGTAAGACTCTATTAGCTGCTGCAGTGGCGACTGAGATTGAGGCGAATTTCTACTCGATTGACGCTGCTTCGATTATGTCTAAGTGGCTTGGTGAAGCTGAGCAGAATGTGGCTAAATTGTTCAATTCAGCTCGCAAGAGTTCAAACGATGGTAAACCCGCAATCGTATTCGTTGACGAGTTAGACTCACTGATGGGCGCTCATACTAATGAGGTCGGCGGTGAAATCCGTGTTCGCAACCAGTTCTTAAAGGAAATGGATGGAATCATGGACAAGGGGAAAGCTCTTCACGTCTATGTCATTGGCGCCACAAATAAACCCTGGGATTTAGATTGGGCGTTTATTCGCCGTTTCCAGAAGCGTATTCTAGTACCATTAGCTGATCACGCAACACGGTTGAACATGCTTAAACACTATACCGGTACACTACAGATTGCTTCAGATGTTGATTTGCATGAGTTGGCACGGCTTTCTGAGGGCTTCTCAGGTAGCGACATACGTGATGTTTGCCAATCAGCGCAACTAAAGTTGATTGGTGAATTCTTTGAATCAGGTAAAGCAATGGATAGGGCAGCGAAGCCACGCGCCTTGACTATGTCTGATTTCCGACAAATCCTCGAAGAACGAAAACCAAGTGTTTCACTAGATATGCTCAGTAGCTACAACCGTTGGTTTGAAGCATTTAAGGCACTTTAAATTAATGGAGGGGAAAAACAAAACAAGATACATCAAAGCTGGGTTGGGTGGAAAGGTTTGGAGAACATTAATTTTTACACGCTCTCCCTTCTCCCCCTCAAACTATCTCCAAGCCCCACAAACCTAAACCAACCCACTTTGGCACATCTTGTTTTTGTTGTTTGATTTCATTTAAAGGGAAACAGTAATGTATTAAAAAAAGTGATTTTTAGATCACTGATTGTTCTTCATTTCTTCTTTAAAGGTTTCTTCAAGCATTTTTTTGTTAATGCCGATCTCTTCTGCTAGGCGCTTGACCTGTTTAACGTAAGTGCGGAAGAGGTTCTGTAGGATCTCTGATTTTTCGTTTTCACTTATTTCATGTTCCTCCGCGAGTAAAAGAGCAAACCAACGGCCTAGCGTGGTTAGTTGATATGCCTTTATCCATATTATTCGTCCTTCCTTATCGTTTTTCTCCATACTCTCGTTGAGAGCACCCAAAGAGGTTAACGCTTTAAGGTTCTCGATTATAGTTTTGTTAGAGTAATTTAATTTTCTAACGAGGTCTTTTTGGTAAATGTTTTTTGAGATACCTTGCTTGAGTGAGAATCGGAGGATGTCTACTCCCGCTTTCGAACCAAAGATGGCTGATAGTATTTTATCCTTCTTCTCAAGCGGAAGAAAAACTACATATGGATGTAACTTTTCGATTGAATGTGCCACTCCTGAATAGGATTGAAGTTGATTTTCCATTTAAAAATATCGTTTCTAAAAGCCTGAATTTTAGGTTTAACGCTTATGAAATTTGGAAAAACTCTTTAATAGCCCTATAATGTCTTAGAAAGTCTCAATTGGTAAGGGTGCTCTCTTTGAAAAAAAGTAATTTGTCTGCTGTAGTCCTGTTAGTCGTGTTTACTTTTTGTATTGCCCTTGTTCCAATCACATTTGGTCAAGTAGAAACTGTAAAAGTGCTTGATTATAGTTATTACATTGATTTTTTAGGTAATCTGGTTCTTGTTGGCGAGGTCCAAAATATAGGTACAACAGTGCTGAAGAATGTAGATATAGCCGGAAGAATAACCAGTTCAGATGGTAGTCAAGCCCAATGGGAAAACCGTGTATTGGGTTTATACCTACTTCCGCAACAAAAAGCGCCATTCTACCTTCAGTTTTCCAGACAATCAGCTTCTTATGGGTCATGGTTCGGCATTACTTTATTGAATGTTGAATTAGTTGCATATAGAGCGTCCGAAACAACGAACTATCAGTACCAAAATGTTAAAGTCACAACACACCAGGGGTCAGCTAATTCAGATGGTGAATATTGGGTTAATGGAGAACTCAAAAATACAGGCACTCAAACCGCAAGCAACATAACAATCGTCGCAACTTACTATAACTCCACAGGTACTCCAGTTGCTTTTGGTGGTACAAACCGTATATCCACTTTATCACCTGATGAAACAAAAACCTTCAAAGTCGGTGCATTTGACCTAAACCAGACTGAAGTATCGTCAGACAAGAAAATTTATGGCTACAGCCTATTAGTTCAAGTAGAAAGCCCACTGAATGAAGGAATAGCGCCAACAGCATCATCTGCTCCGGCTGGTACAAGTGGACCCACCGATCCAGACAATGAATCGGATATGGACACAGGTAATAACCTCGATTCAACCAATATTGTGATTATTGTAGCTGTGATAGTAATAGTCGTGGTTGTACTACTTCTGTTTAGTAAACTCAAAAATACAAAATTATCATCTGAGAAGTCAAAACAGAGTGAGCTTAAAGGTAAAAAACATAAACGATAAACCTCTAGTTGCAATTCTTCTTGTCCGATAATTTAGGGAAAGAACGGTATTTTCCTTTTGATTATGGAAAAATATTTTATATCACAACATCGCTTTTGTTGGCACTAACGGAAAGGGCATCACCAGATGAGAAAAACAATACTGTACCTACTGCTTATCATTGCAGTCTGTTCTATAACTCTAACCTTAACTCCGCTTGTTTCTTCTCAAAAAGAAAACATAAAAATCCTCAATTACAGTTACCATATCGATTCATCTGGCATCCTCGTGGCTGTTGGAGAAGTTCAAAACACTGGTTCTACCGCTCTTTCACAAATCATAATATCAGGCACCGCAACCCCAACATATGGCGCAGAAGTGGTATCCGGCGACCTAGCATGGGCAAACAACTTGCTTCCAGGTCAAAAAGCGCCTTTCTTGATCGAATTTAAAACTAACAATACAAGTAGCGGTGCGTGGTTGGCTGGAATATCAGAGATATCTGTTAAGGTATTAATGGCAACGACAACTACGCAATACCAATACCAAGGTATGACAATTGCACAGCATCAAGCTTCTTCAGCGTCTGGTTCCTACACTGTTTCCGGGCAGATTAAAAACACTGGAATAGAGACCGCAAGCAATGTAGCCGTTGTGGCTACCTTCTTTAATGCAGAAGGAACGCCTGTCGCGGTCGGTTACTCAAGCCCCATAACAACGATGTCGCCAGATGGAATTGATTCATTCGAACTTTATGCATTGGGTTTAAACCAAACAAATGCATCTCCAGCGAATAAGATTGAGAGTTACAAACTCTTGGTTCAAGCAGATTCTCCATTAAAAAGTGGTGCTCTACCATCTGCACCTGCCGAGATCACTGGATCAATATCTGGCTCGACAGACTCTACTAACAACCTTAATTCAACTACAATAATTGTTTTAGTTGTGGTTATTGTTGCAGTTTTAGTTGTTGTGATTTTGCTAACCAGACGCAAGCCGATTGAAATAGCTTCAAACAAGAAATTCAAAAGCTCAAAACACAAAAAACGCAGAAGATAATCAAAAAACCGGTTAGAAAATGCCAATCTTAAATA
>JAXDAO010000261.1:0-2623 GCA_034679745.1 Bathyarchaeia archaeon | reverse complement strand
TTGTAGCCGATACAGTTCTTTTCTGAGGCAGCGATAACTGGAGCGTTGACCCGTTCTGCTTCTAGTGAACAATCTGTTCGGACACATTGCTCGTCCAAAACCAATACGTCGACAAGGCCACTTCGTATGACGCGTAGCTCCCAAGAAATTGGTCCCACAATTTTCGCTCGGTCAAAGTATCTTGAATTGTCGATAGCAGTACAACATAGACCCACAACTTCCATCTTATTATCGAGTTTATTGTCTCTCATGTAGTCGATGATTCCAACTGAAGGAACAACGTTGTGGCCTATGCAACAAATAACTGGTTTTGAAGTGTCGATTGTTCCTAGACCCATTTGGATTAATGGAGCTTCAGGGTCTGCCTTGGGAAAATCAAACACGGAAATTTGAGCAAGATCTGCGACTTCCATCCCAACTTGGTCGACTCTGCCAGCGTGGAATGCCTTCGATTCAAAGTCCAAGTTGTTAGCTTCCTGGCCTGTGTGGGCTGCCGAGAGTAAGTGAGTGACTTGGGTTTCGCAATAATTCAAAACCTCATCCAAATCACCAAGAGTTTCAGGTTTTATTCCGGTTACAAGCCTAGTTACTGGAGCTTCAACCTGAACATTCAAGCCACCTACATTGAGAGGATAGCGCCGGCCATATTTTTCGATTAAGTGATCAACAACGTGTCGTGCATGTCCTGTGTGTGTTGCAGCGCCAATGCTGCATGCTATGAGCACTATACGTGATGATTGATCGGCAATGTTGAGTCCACAAGCTCCTCGCTTTCCAGCCGTCAAGTCGCATTTGCCGTAAGTGCAGAGACAACAAAGATCGCAGTCAGGCATGTAAAAAGGCTTGTATTTAGTGAGAAGCTTCATGTCCCAATCTCTTAACGTGGATATTGAGGGCATTGGTGTTGGACCCATGGGTTCAGTCCAAGAGTCATCAACAACTTTGCCGATGGATAATTCAAGATTCTTAATTAGACCGGTGTTGGTCTTCATTTCATCTATCTTTACGCGTACATTTTTATTGGTCAATTTAGGACCTCCGTAAAGGTCTACCGTAGTAGCAATAACACAGTCTTTTTAAAGTTTTCCAGATACCCAGACCAAAATTCAATGATACTCAAGCATAAAACTACTTCATAATAAGAGAATGAAAAAACATTGGGCGCTGTGGATTCACGCGTAGCCTGCAGCAGCCAATATCTCTTTCACAGAAAGATATGCTGAGTTGTCAGAAGGCAAGTCAAGCAGGGATTTTCCATTTAGAACATAATCATCTAACTTATCGTCCGCCATTATCTTGCCCAGATACTTGAACTTTAATTCATCTTCTGCCTTACTGCCCAAATTTGCGGGGAATCTGTAACCGCCGACTAAATAGAAGTTCTCGAAGGCTATATCGACCTCCTTGGCAATGCGATAGGCACGTTTAACGTGGTCCAAAGACTTTTTCGAGTGATCCAGGATATCCAGAATATCATCCACTTTAGAGGTGATACGTCTGTTTAAATGTTCAAGACCAGCAGGGGAATCAATCAGCACGTACTTGTAGGTTTTGGTCAGAGATGAAAGTGCCCCTTTCAAAGCGGAGTTGGGCATACAATAGCACCCTTCGATCCATTTTGTGCCCAGGGCTAGAAAATCGAAATTGGGACCTTCAAACAGGCCGCTACTCCATATCTTGCTCTCTATTCTTTCAGTTGGTGGTATTCCAACAGTGGTTCCCCCTTTCTGAATAAATGTGTTAACAAGAAGTTCTGAAATGGTTTTTTTCCCAGCTTCTCTCATGTCAACGCCAACCATTTCGGCGAGATTTTGGTCAGGGTCAGCGTCCACCAACAACAAAGGGGCATGCCCTGCTTCAATAAAATATTTTGCAGCCAACGCTACAAAACTTGATTTCCCAGTTCCTCCCCGTCCGATTGTCACAACGATTTTCATTCAAAATAGCCTCTTTTTAATCAGTGCTTATTCAAACTACGGGTTCCTTTTAATAAAATCTTCACATAACGCGTCTATTGCTCTTACAGCCTCAATGTCTTTCTTAATGAGAGGTGTTTCGCCTTGCATATCTGCGTCAGTCACTTTCGAGTCAAATGGAATAAAAGTGAGGAGAGACAAACCATTCTTCTCAGCGAAAACGCTGATAGCGTTCTTCTGAACGTCATTCATGACCCTGTTCCCAACAAGATAAAGCTGTTTCATTCCAGCTTTTGATGCCAAATCATGAATGTGTTTAGCAACCTCTAGAGATTTCAAGTTTGAATCCGCTACAATTAACAAAGCGTCAACCTGTCTTGCTGTTCCCCTACCTATATGCTCAACACCTGCTTCCAAGTCCAAAACCACGGCTTCATTTCTGTCTACAATCAAATGGCGAAGCAAAGCGCGGATAACAGCATTTGGCGCACACATACAACCCGACTCCATAGACTTTACGGTGCCCATCACAATTAGATTTACGCCCAAAGGGGTGCTTACCGAATATTCGCGGACTATATCATCAACTGTAAATGATAAACGGTAGACTCCGGAATAACCAGTGCTTGTCTTGGATTCAACCAAATCCTTGTTTTCTGAAATAGGAAGTATCTTGCGGGCTTCTTCAGTGGTCAAACCTAAGGTCA
>JAXDAO010000260.1:0-3327 GCA_034679745.1 Bathyarchaeia archaeon | reverse complement strand
TCAGGCGAGTTATGTTACAAACTACCTGAAAAAGAACCTGGCATGTGTTCCAGTTATCTGGGGTGGCATCCATCCAACGGTGGAACCAGAAATATGCCTTGAATTTGCGGACATTGTTTGCTTGGGAGAAGGTGAACAAGCGCTAGTTGAGCTAGTCGAGCTTATGGAGCAAAAAGCGCCCTATCTACACGTTAAAAATCTGTGGTTCAAGTCTAACGGAGAGATCATCCGCAATCCCTTGAGATTGCTTCTTCAAAATCTTGATGCAATACCTTTTCCAGATTACAGCGGGGAAGACAATTTTGTTATAGCAAAAGGACACATCGTGAAGCTAACTTCAAAGAAACTAATTGCCTATGAAGGAGAACGTTACCGTCCAACCGGTGGAGACATCAGCTACCCCATAATGACGAGCAGAGGTTGCCCATTTGCATGTACTTACTGCTGCAATAGCGTGTATCATCGTCTCTACGCTGGACAAAAACATTTGAGATGGCGCAGCGCCAGCAACGTGATTGAAGAACTTCGAATGGTGCAAACGAAGATAGGCTCCATTTCATTTGTCATTATGGTCGATGACAATCTTACTGCAAGGACCGAAAGCAAATTAAAAGAATTTTGTGAATTATACAAGAAAGAAATAGGACTTCCCTTCTTTGCCCAAGTAAGTCCGCTCACCATCAATGATGAAAAGATGAAGATACTGCTCAGTTCCGGATGTATCAAGGTGGTTATGGGCGTGGAAACAGGGAACGAACGAATAGCGCACATGTACGGAAGAGCGAATATGCATGCTGCATTGCATGAAGCAATATCAGTTATCGAAAAGTATCGCAAATATATGCCATTACCTCCTTCATACCAGTTCATCATTGATAATCCCTATGAGACAATTGAAGAAAGCATCGAAACTCTCCAGTTGGCCGTTTCTCTGCCACGCCCATGGAGCAATCCAATATACTCGCTGATGCTGTTTCCCGGAACACCTCTTTATGAAAAAGCACTTTCAGATGGATTAATAAGCAACAAGCGGTCTGAAGTGTATGGGAAAAACTGGCACGATCAAAGTAGACCATTCTTCCAATTTTGGATCCGTCTCTATCGCGCCAACCTGTCTCCATTGCTTCTACGCCTACTTCTTGCACCGTGGCTAGTACGACTATTATCAAATCACTTTGCCAACAGAGTCTGGAAACTTGAAACTTTTCGCTGGCTATGGAACACCCAATAGAACTGTACACCATACAAAAGTGGATAAAATACAAAAGCGTTGGATGAAAACATAGCGAATGACTGCCAATCACAAGGTGAAATACCATGAATTATTTCGGTAGCCCTGCGAGTATGAAACGTAAGGTTTCGGCATACATAGAACTTGTGACAATTTCCGCAATGCAGACACCTCTGGCGAGCGTTAGCCTTGGGCTATTATGCTCAAGCGAGGTTGCTCCTTCACAAGTTAACCTTTCACCAGCCACATTACTTTTCGCTTTCGCCGGAATGGTTCTGGTAATATCTCACATTATGGTTCTTAATGACTATTTTGATGCGGAAATAGATAAAAAGAAAGATGCAAGACAAACATTAGCTGAAATCCCAAGAAGGTTGGCTGGGACGTTAGCAGTAATTTTCCTAAGCTTAGGACTATTGTTCGCTTGGTTGATCTCCATAACATACTTCGCTATCAGCTTTGCGCTCGCGCTATTATCCGGAGCATACTCGGCGCCTCCAATACGGTACAAAGAAGTTTATCCGTTCTCAACTCTGGGAGAAGCCAGCGGCGCATTCTTGTTATTCTGGGCTGGATATAGCCTGTATGCCCCATTGGATGTAAGAGCCATAATAGTTTCATTAATCCCATTTCTTGTCCTTGTAATCTGGAGGCTAAAACATGAAATCCGTTTCGTCAAATTCGACAAAGAAACTGGGAAAAAAACTCTTGCTGTTGTCCACGGAGTCGACAGGGTGAAACTGCTTATACGACTTTGCACTTTATTGATAATTGCTCTAAGTCTGATCTTGCTCCTTGCAGGCTGGTTTTCTCTGATTTTCCTGCTTTTCCTCGCATTTCCTCTGAGTTTATTAGCTCTTGTATCCGCATCATCGCTCGCGCTTTCGCTTTGGCTAAGAATAAGAGCTAACCTTTACTGGGGTTTTGTCTACTTTTTCATAGTTGTAGCATGGATTTTTCTTTCTTAGCAGCATTGAGATTCAATAAAACTGAAGGCAAATTCCATGTTATACAAGACTGTGAGCCATTGTTTACCATAAAGGTGCCGATATAATGAAAATTGGGTTTTTCAGTCCAACTATAAGCCAGATAGGCGGAGGCGAATGGATTACTCTAAACATGATCAATGCCCTAAAAACAACTGAACATAAAACAATCGTTTACTCTGCAAAAAAAATCAATCATGCCCATATCCAAAATTTCCTTGGCCAAAGCCTCAACTTCGACGAAGTCACAATCAGACCCAATATCTTCGACCCTTCAACTCTTGAAAACATTTATCCCAATGTCCTGAAATCCTTCCTCTTTAACCTTAAATGCAATCTCTTAATCGACACTTTTTCAAACGCAGTTTTTCCATGGGCAGATGCGGTCTATTTCCATGGGCGAGCAAAAATCACCCAATTACCCAAAGGCATAAAAGGCGTACTATTAGCTCCGTACAAAATCTTCCTAAAAAACAGCATTAAGCATACTAAACCCGAAGAAAAAATCTTGATGACTTGCAGTAAAAATACTGCAAAAGCCATAGAAGCCTCAATTGGATTACCAGTAAACGTGTTGTACCCTCCAGTTTCAGACTTATTCAAAATCAGAAATGAAATCTCCTCCAAAACCAACACCGTGGTAACAGTAACACGCATTTCAAATGACAAACGACCAGAAACAATACTCCAAATAGCCAAACTAACACCAAACAACATATCCTTCACAATAATAGGTAGCTGCCGATCAACAAACGAGCTAAAAGCCCTAAACAAACTTCAAGAATTCATCCAAACCTTACGCATAAAAGAAAGAGTGAAGTTGCTGGTTAATGTTTCCAGAGAAACCCAAATAGAAATACTCCAAAAATCAAAAGTTTACCTGCATCCTTTCGTTCCATACGAAGCCCTTGGCATCTCAGTTATAGAAGCCATGTCGGCCGGATGCATTCCAATAGCCCCTTGTATCGGTGGACTTAAAGAAATCGTGCCCACGCAATATAGATACACTTCTTTGGAAGGCGCCGCATCCCTAATAGAAGACTTAATAGCCAGCTGGTCTCCATCCAAAGCGCAAAAATCAGCGAAAATCGCAGACAAATTTAGCTATGC
>JAXDAO010000259.1:0-3171 GCA_034679745.1 Bathyarchaeia archaeon | reverse complement strand
ATGCACCCAGTTTAAGGATGCCTTCTTTCATCATGGCGATATATTTCTCTACGAGTTCGATACACCATGCACGGAACTGGTCAGGTGGTACATCACGTTTGCGTATGTTTCTTGCTTTTTCAACTTGGATTTCTATGCCTAAGCCGTGGCAGTCCCAACCTTGGGGGAAGAGTACGTTGAAGCCTTGCATGCGTTTGTAGCGGGCGACCATGTCAAAGTAGGTCCAGTTTAAGACGTTGCCCATATGGAGTTCACCTGATGGGTAGGGCGGGGGAGTGTCGATGCTAAAAGGTACACGGGTTTTGTCGTTCCAGTCGTAGTGGTAGATGCCCATTTCTTCCCATTTGGTTTGCCATTTACGTTCGATTTCGGCGAAGTTGTAGTCTTTAGGCATAGGTTGCATGATATCATTTCCAATAGTGTTTAACTTTAGCAAGACTAAGCTAAAACCTAAAAACATTACCCCATAGCAATAACGCGATTATACCTGTTGAGGTTATTGTAACCTTTTTCAAACTCTATTCTTTTGGACCTAGCAGATGTATACTGAATGTTGTGCCCGTGCCTGTTTCGCTCTCGAAGGTCACTGAGCCTCCTAATCTTTCAGTGAGACGTTTAATCACCGCTAAACCAAAGCCTTGCCCTTTAGGTTTGGTAGTAAACATCGGGGTAAACAACTTGCCCTTAACATCATCAGGGATACCTACACCTGTGTCTTTTACTGTTAGAGTAATTCCGTCTGTTTGTTTTTCTCTAAAGCTTAAAATTGTTATTTTGCCTCCGTTAGGCATTGCTTGGATTGCATTCAAAGTTAAGTTGACCATGATGCGCTTAAGAAAGTCAGGATCAGCTATCACCTTCTGGGCATCGCTAGCTACCTCATAGTATGTTGTTATGTTCTTGGGGATGCTACTTTTTGCTAATGCCTCTTCAATTATGGGTTCTATCTCAGTTTCTTGCATTTGTGGATTAAGAGGTTTAGCAAAGTCCTGGAGGTCTGCGACTATTTTATTTATGTAGAAGACGTTGTTTTCAATTGAGTCAAGACTCTCTTTGAGACCTTCTTTAAACTCGCCTTCTGGTGTATCTTTTAGTTCTTGCCTTGCTAAGTATACGTCGCTAACTATTGCCTGCAGTGGATTACGAATATCGTGCCCAACCATGCCTGCAGTAGCCCCGATGGCGGCTAAACGTTCGGAATCTTGGAGTTGTTTTGCTCGTTGCACGGCGAGCTCTTCCATCTGACCTGCGTATTCTCCTAGCTTTTTCTGTGCTTCTTCTAAATCAGATTTGGACGCGGTAACAGCTTTCAATTTGGCTGTCATCTCATTGAAAGCTTGTGAAAGTTCACTTATCTCATCGTTTTTCTTGGTTACTATAATGTAATCTAGATCTCCGGACCCTATTTTGTTAATTCCAGTCTGCAGGTCTGAGACGGATTTCAAAGTTTTTCGAAATAAAATAAAATATATGGTCGCCAAAAGACCCCCAAAGATGGTTACGAGTGACACGATAAGTAGACTGTTAGTTTCGTTGGTTTGATGAGCTTGGTCATCAATAACTCCAATTAATTGAGATGTGTCATAGGCAAGAGTTTGACTCTGAACTGCCATACTGCTCCATCTGATCTGAAAAGCAGGGTCAATTCTCACACTTACATTTCGGGAGGCGCTCCGTAAATATTTGACAACTTCGCCAAATTGAGAGTCAAGGTTCTCTAGGTCCTTTTCGATGTTATTTGCAAGCATTTGCTGTTTAGGGTCATTGAGCTGAAGGTTTGTTATATCGTTAGTAAGACTAGAGCGCAATGTAGACCAACGTGTGGGTTGCAGGTTGTCTTCTTGATACAGAAAATAATCGATAGCGATACTGTTTAAGCTACTGACGCCTGTTTGGATTTTGACGAGAACATCTTTTTGTGCGCTTAGATTGTTTAATTGCTGTTCCGTTGTTGCTACAGAGACCGCGATGATAGAGAATAGTATTGTGAATGTAACTATGCAAATTATCAGTTGCGTTTTTATTTTCATAATTATTTCCTCAACGGATTATGCTAACGGCTCCAGGTTTTATTGAATCGAGGCATCCAGTATGTATGTAATTGGTGAAGTCAGGAATCTGGGTTCGGTTTGTTATGTTGTTATCTATTAACCATCTTGCTTCGCTTTCCATAGCAAGAATAAGAGATTGGTCAAGTGAGAGCGAAAAATGGTTTTGCTGCCATACCGTTTCTATGTATGCATCGCTGAAATTCATTTGCTGTTTCATTATAGTCTTGGCTTCGTCTGGATTGTTGAAAACAAATAATTCTGCTTGGTACATTGCAATGAGAAATCTACTGCATATCTCAGGATGCTCTGTTATCCACGATTTAGTGGCGATAGCCTGTGCATACAGTGGTTGATTGCTTTGTATTGACCAAACAACAGCGTTATCGCCTAATCCTTCAGCTGCCAAATTAACCGAAGGTTGTGCTGTGGCGACTGCGTCGACTGAACCATTTCCCACTGCATCAACCCATTCTGCGGGAGTTTTTAGGTCGACTAACACTACATCCTGTGTGTTAATGCCGTTTAGGGTAAGAAACCTTCCCAAGTAGTAGTGTGCTATGGTTCCATAAGTTGTCCCAATGGTTTTACCTTTTAAATCTGAGAACTCGTGAATTCCACGGTCTGCTCGTCCTACGATGTAGATGAAGTTGCTCTTTGAGATGCTTCCGATCGTTTGAATGCTTTCTTGATTTAGTGCTTGGGTGACTAGAGGGAACTCGGTTGCTCCGACCACAAGGTCTGCTTCACCATTAATTACCCCCGTTAAAGCTGCTGAGCCAGTATCATATCGATGTATGGTGACATTTAGGGCGTTCTGGCTAAAGAAGCCCTTTTCTTGTGCAATCAAGAAGAGCACGGTTGATTCAAACGGCGAATATGCTACGTCTATTGACTCAAGTTTGCCCACGCTGTTTTGAAGATTGTTTAGAAATAGAAATGAGCTTAACCCTATGATAGCGACCAATATAGCGGCGACTATGACTATCGCTGAGCGTCTAGAATTCATATGGGTTAGCCTTTAGTCTTAATCATTTATTGTCTATTTATAATTATTCGGTGGACTTGGAATTCTCAGATAATCTATCAAAATAGGAAAAAGGCAAAGCCTATATGAATCAAA
>JAXDAO010000258.1:0-4755 GCA_034679745.1 Bathyarchaeia archaeon | reverse complement strand
AGACAGAACTCTACAGCGGCGAATCTTTAACATTAACTGCTACGTTATCAGACGGTCTTCCGGATGGAACCGTTTCTTTTTTCGCTGACGGCACTTTAATAGATTCTGTTCCTTCCGTTGACGGCATAGCCACCCTTACCTTTCCCGTCACTAACACTGGTTCCGAAACTATCACCATAAACTATCATGCGGAACTAAACTAGTTCCGCGTTCCTTTTTTTAAAATCTTAAATAGTTATTGTTCTTAAATACACTATTCGAGAAACAATGAGCGATGCTTACTTTGCAGGTCAGGTTTTAGGCGTTCTCTTACTTGTTGGTGTCGGCTACTGGCTTTTGAAATGGTGTTGGGGGAAACGTAAGAAGTGAGTGCGCCTTTACCTGGAAAGTCTTATGTTGAAGGCAACTGGAAAAAGGTTGAAGATGCGCCTCCTGAAGTTCAAAGCCAAATTAAGCAAGCACAGAAAGAATCGCAGAAAAAAACAACTACGCCTACTCCGTTACCTGTTTCTGGCAAGTCTTATGTTCAAGGCGATTGGAAACCTGTGACAGCCGAAACCGTTAAAACTTTGACTCCTGAACAGCAACGAAACTTGCAGTCATCCTTGCAGAAAGCAGAAGCCATACAGTTCTACAGTGAGATGGGTAAGCCCGAGTTAGCAGAGAAATACGCGGCTCCAAAATTGCCTAGTGACGTTAAAGCTGTCAGTGTTGAAGAAGTCACCTTGAGCAGGCCGCCTATGACTGTTCAGGAAGCTTTGCATCCTTCATACGTTGTTGTAACGACTGCTCCGCAACTAGAACCGCCAAAAAGCATAGGTGAACAAATCGCGTCGGTTAGTCCCACCGATATTGGCTTATGGCTTTCAGAACAAATTACTGGCAAACAATTAACGCGGAAACAGGAAGCTAAGGCAAGAGAGCTTCTAAGCCCTTTCAGTGATGTCTCAGGAGTACCTGGAATAAAGGGAACACCAACAGAGTTCATAGGTGGCTTAGTTACTTCTTTTGAAACTCCTGTTTACACAGCCGCAAAAGCTTTTGGGGTTAAAGGTTTATCTGAACCAAAAATTACGGGTACTGGCGCATTAGTGTCCAGTGGTGTAGAATCCATAATGAAAGGTACGCTTACGGCAAGTGAAGCGCAAAAGGAACTTGAAAAGGAAAGCCCTGCTTACATCGCTGGAACCTTCGCTGGAGATATAGCTCTCTTAGGCATAGGCACAAAGGGTGCGGAAAAAATCTTTCAAGTCACAGCCAAAGCCTTACCTATCTTAACGCAACCTGGGTTAGTTGGTATGGGTGCGAGAGCTGGATTCGCAGGAGTAGGTGGTGCAGCAGTTTCAGGAGTTCTTAGCGGTGGTGATCCAGAAGCAATTTTGTATGGCGCAACCTTAGCGGCGGGTGCAAGTGTCGGCGTAGAGCTTGGGTTCAAGGCACTTAGCTATGTACGTGGTAAGCTTCCCACGAAAATTGGGGGCTACCGAAGATTAGTTGAAGGTCCAGAGGTCATAGGTAAATCTGGAGAACCAGTTAAAACTTACGTTTCAGACTTTCCCTTAGATGAACTAGGAGGCAGACGCTTAGAAGTAGTTGCAGACGTAACTAAGAATCCAGTTGGTTATCACTACTCTTTAGACGATATGGTTGATGATTATGTGAATCAAGCTTTGCCAACTGGGCACGCCACTTTAAGCCCTGAAAGCTTTAACCTGTCAGTTGGAGGCAAAACCGTTCTGAAAGGAATACCAAGCGAAGGCGCAGGGTTCAGAGCTTCCAAGGAGCTTTTCCACTTTTACAGTGCGCCGGGAGATGATGAGCTCGTAACAGTATATGGTGGTTACGCTGGAGTAGGCAAAGGCTATAGTGAAACTCCCAAGATAGTTTTCGGGGGGAAACCAACCGCTTTAGTCACAACCAAAACAGTTGTCAGCCCTGAGTTTCTGCGGCAGGCAGGAGAAAGCCTTGACGATTACTTAGCTCGTGTCAGCATGATTTCAGGCAAGACTGGCATTGCGCCTGAAACTTTGATAGGCGCAAGCGTAGAGCGTCAGCTTGTAACTCCTGCACAATACGAAAGGTTAGGCGTTAATCTTCCCGGTTCCATGTTTGTCAGCGAAGGCAAAGTTGGCACTTTCCAAATAGTTCAGAAGCCAGAAGGTATAGCTGGAAAGATTCCGATAGTGAGAGACCTTCTTGCTGACTACACTAACTTGACAGTTTACAAAGGCTCTTATGCACCAACAACTGAAGCATCTGCCTTAGCTAAAACGCTTAATGTACAAGCGTATGGAGCAAGCTACGGAAAAACCGTTAGCCTTCCAAGTGTAACCACTACCCCAAGCGTTATACCCCTTATAGCTAAATCATCAACTAAACAAATATCCTCAACTTACAAAGCCCCTTCCATATCTTCAGTCATTTCAAAACCAGTAAAACTTTCTGCTCCTAGCGTTCCTAGCGAACCTTCTCAACCTTCTCTTTATTCGACACCATCCTTGCCTAGTCAGCCCTCTTTACCGAGTACACCTTCTTTACCATCCCAACCTTCCGTTCCCTCTTACCCATCTGAACCTATTGTTCCATCTCCCCCTAACGTTCCAAAACTACAACTTCCCTCAACCGACTTCCTACCGCCACGCAAAAAAGATTTTCCATCCAAATTCAAGCTAACCAAGTATGGCAGAGTGCCGCGTGCTTACCCGATTGCGACTGCTAAGCAGCTTACTAAGGAATTGTATCCTAAACGGAGGCGTTCTAAGCGTGGAAAAAAAGGTTGAACCGTCTAGGATGTTTCTCGGCGTTTTCTTGATTGCCGTAGGTGGCATAATCTTTCTAGCTGGATCGCTTATACCTATGCCTGAAATAGTTTTCTACGTTATGCTTGAGCTCTGCGTAATGTTCATGGGCTTAGGCTTAGTGCGCATAGCATTAACAATACATTTCATGGAGAAGCTTCGCAAGATAGAAGAGAACCGCAAAGCTATAGGCTGGCAACTTGCCGTGTTCTTCGCTTTAATTCCCGCTTGCATATTCGCATGGTTCGTGG
Organism: Bathyarchaeia archaeon; assembly: GCA_034679745.1. GTDB lineage: Archaea > Thermoproteota > Bathyarchaeia > Bathyarchaeales > Bathycorpusculaceae > Bathycorpusculum. The sequence goes on along the minus strand of JAXDAO010000258.1, from coordinate 1,706 downwards.
CGGCATGGCCCACTGACATGATTTGGACCGTGATCTCAGGGATGCACACATTTGTTGGTCCTGAAGCTAACGCCATAAACCTTGTGCGCCAAATAATCGCTTTACTCATCGGCGTAGTCATATTCTTTAGCATCATATGGTTGTGGGTGAATGCGCATAGGAGTGGAGAAACTGCTTAAGCGGTTCATGCATGACAAGCGAGGGATAGCGGCAGTTGCCATAGTTGCCGTGATTACTATTCCCCTCACGTTTCTAGTGTGGCTTATTAGTTGGACTCCAGTCGCTTTAATGCTGGAAGTGATTTAACCGTTAACCACAAACCAGAACGCCTTGAACATTTACAGCATGACGCACACGGTTGCGGGATGGCTTCTTATAATCGAGGTAGCAGTTATATTGATATGGTGGTTTGCCAGTAGCTTCAGAAGGGAAGATCAAACTTACAGGAAGGGAAACTATGGATACTAAAAAGAAAATAACCTTTCTCCTTCTATGCGTAGTGCTTCTCTCAGGGATTGCCGCCGTGATTTTGCCTTCTGCTCGAGCAGACATAACAAATACTATAACTGTTCTTGCGCCTTCCAGCGATGGCTACCTGTATTATGAAGATAATGATTACAATACTGCTTGGGGAGCCGTCAGCGGAACCGTTGATTCAGGAGGCAGTTTTGCAGTCGGCGGTCAAACGAACGTTTACGGCTATTACTATGCAATCTACCGAGCAGTTTCCCACTTCGACACAAGCCCCGTTCCAGATGGAGCAACAATCACAAGCGTAATCCTAAGTCTATACATCTCAGAAGATCACAGCGTTACTGATTTTGACGTAACTGTGCAATCCTCAACCAATTATCCGCATAACCCGATAACTAGCTCCGACTACTATCAAGGATGGTACAGCAGTGAAGGCGGTTCGTGTAGCACAAGCGAAATTTCAGGTGTTGGTTACTGGAATATCACTTTAGATGCGACTGGTAGAGGGTATGTTAGCAAAACTGGCTATACCCGCTTAATGATTCGAAGCAGCAACGACATTGTCGGGTTAGCCCCGTCAGGTGACGAATATATAACTTTCAGCAGCCGAGACAGCGGGGAAGCTTACGCTCCTAAACTATACGTTACTTACACGGTGAGTGAAGGCGGGGGAGAAGGCGGGGGAGAAGGCGGGGGAGAAACTGGCGCAGTCACTTACATCGTTCACGGTCCTTTCAATGAGGATGGCACAGTTTATAACGGCTACGTAACTGTGAAGCTTCATAAGCCCTATGATGTTTTAGCATCCTACGTTTTGGATGGCACTGGCGGCGTGGAAGATAACGAAACCATAGTGTTGGATCAGCCTGCAAGCTTTTTCAGTTGGAACTTAACCTCCTACAATTACAGTCGAAGCTACTACTTGCTAGGTGACAGCTTTGAGGAACTCTGGGTTTTTGTTCCCTCCACAGAAGAACCCGCATATAACTATCTCTTCACCATAACGGACTTCTACGGCATGATTGATCCTTATCTTCAAACAACAATTAATGTTGAAGGAGTACAGCGAATCGTGGAACGTAGAAGCTTGGCAACCACGGACTCAGTGACTTTCCTTTTGACTCAGTGGCACCGTTACGGCTTAACCTTCGTTTGCGATCAAGGCACTTACAGCCGGGAGTTTCTAGCTGAAAGCATATTCAGCAATAATCTTGTGGTTTTAGCGGGAGCTT
>JAXDAO010000257.1:0-3608 GCA_034679745.1 Bathyarchaeia archaeon | reverse complement strand
AAAAATCAGAAGCTAAAACTTGAGGCTTATGCACGTTTAGGAAAAGGAAAAACCCATGCCAAATGGCAGCCAGTTTCAATGTGTACATACAAGTATTATCCAAAAATTATCGCTCCAAACCAAGAATGTCCAGATTGCACAAAATGTGCTGACATTTGCCCGAAAAAAGTCCTCTTCATAAAGGATGAAAAGGTGGATGTTCGAGATATTTTGAATTGTAACCTTTGTATGGACTGTGTTGAAGCTTGTCCACAGAAGCCTTCGCCCTTGAAGGTTGAGTGGGTGAAGAACGCTTTTATTATGAATATTGAATCTACAGGTGCGCTTCCTGCTGAGCGAGTGCTCAAAGAAGCAACTAAACTGTTAGGTAAACAGCTTAAAGAGTTTGAAAAACAAATCAAGGCTGAACAAAAATGAGAGAAACTAAAACTACCAATCCGCAATTAATCGAACTTATCAGTCTTCTACGCAAGCAAAGCAGAGAGCAAGATGCTCCAATCTGGGCTGACGTAGCAGACTACTTGGCGCATACTCGCAGTCAACGTATCGCCATAAACCTAAGCAACATCAATAGGCACACAGAAAAAGCCGATGTGGTGGTTGTTCCAGGCAAAATCCTAGCTTCAGGCGCGCTTGACCACGCTGTAACGGTAGCATCATTTGAAGCGTCTGAATCAGCAAAAGTAAAGCTTGAAAATGCAAAAGGAAAATACATCACAATACAAGAGCTCGTTGAGAAAAACCCGAAGGGCTCAAAAGTAAAAATCATTCGGTGAACAAAATGCAAACAACAGTGAAACACACAGTTACCTTGGTAAACGCCGACGGTCAAATAGTCGGTCGTATGTGTAGCAAAATCGCCAAGCTACTCCTCAACGGCGAAGAAGTCATAATTCTTAACGCTGAAAAAGCAATCTTCTCAGGCAAAAAGAAGAGCAAGATAGCTGAAGCACACCTATTTCTAGAAGTCGGTGCGCCAGAACGCGGGCCATTCCACTACCGCAGACCAGACCGCTTTCTACGCAAAACTGTCCGCGGCATGGTACCCTTCAAACAGCCAAAAGGTAAAGCAGCCTATAAGCGCCTAAAAGTATTCATGGGTGTACCCGCAGAATTTAAAGATCAAAAAATGATATCTTTCGATGATGCCCAATCAACTAACCTGAAAGGGCCACACTTCACCCTTGCCGAATTGGCAACTGAAATAGGGTGGAGAAACAGGATGGAATAATTATGCCAGGAAAGAAAGTCCTCGTAGTAAGTGGAAAACGAAAAACTGCAGTCGCCCGCGCAATAATTAAACAAGGCGTAGGCAAAGTACGCATTAACCTCACTCCAGTTGAAATTTACGAACCCGACATCGCTAAAGCCAAAGTCATGGAGCCACTCCTGCAAGCAGGCGGAGACGTTTGGCAACAGCTAGATATGGACGTTAAGACCAGCGGCGGAGGCTACATGGGGCAAGCAGAAGCAGCTCGCATGGCAATCGCAAACGGGCTCCTCAAATGGACAAAGAGTACTCACCTGCGCACAGTCTTTAACGAATATGACCGCACCATGATCGCAGGCGACTCACGAGCCAAAGAGACAAAGAAAGTCGGCGGAGCTGGTGCACGATCCAAAGAACAGAAATCGTACCGTTAAAGGAGAGAAAAAATAAGTGATTATTCCCGTAAGATGCTTCACCTGCGGCAAATTGGTTGGAGACCGATGGGACGAATTCACTCGTCGAATTAAGACAGGAGAGAACGCTAGCGACGTACTTGACAGTTTAGGGTTAAAGCGATACTGTTGCAGGCGTATGCTGCTGTCTAACGTGGAAATTATCGATGAAGTTCTCCGTTTCTACGAAGAAGCAGAGAAACGCAAAGAAGCCCGCAACTTCTATTAATTTCACCTTTTTAGAGTTTTTTTTTAATTATTTCGTTTTTCAATCGTTTATTGCTGCTAAATAATAAATGCAGATTCTTCAATGTTATTTAAGGGAACTTATGCCGAAAAAATGGGTATCTCAGCTAAAGTACAATCTACTCCTAACTCTTGAATCATCAGGCAACAAAGCCATTGAATACTTTACTAAACGTGACCTGCTAAATGAAACTGTAGAGTCCATTGAGTTTATCTGGGGATTGCCTGAGGTCAAAAAAGCATTCCGAAAGCAGCTTCCAGATGGCTCATGGAAACATATTGGTAAACAAACCGTAGCTTTCCCCTCCTATCACCATTCCCTGGTTGCCACATGGAAAGTCTTCCGCATGTTAGTCGAACGCTATGAAGTGAACAAAAAACTAGAGGGCGCAAAGAAGGCTGCGGAGTTCTTTTTTTCTTGCCAGACAAGTCTGGGCGACATAAGGGGTATGATTGCCAACCAATATGCCACATATTATACGGGCGCATTTATAGCCCTCCTCATTAAAACAGGGTACGGAGATGACCCTCGAGTTGAAAAGGGTTTACGTTGGTTGCTATCAATGAGGCAGGATGATGGCGGATGGTCCATTCCAATCTTAACCCACTACTTCAACGGAAAAACCATGTATAGATTAACAGGGCAATTTGCTGAGCCTGTTGAACCTGACCGTACCCAGCCATTTTCACATTTCGGGACTGATATGGTTCTTCGCGCCTTTGCTGTACACTCAAAATACCGTGATTCCAAAGAAGGACACAAAGCGGCTGATTTGTTAAAGTCACGTTTCTTCCAACCTGATGCTTATACTTCATATCAGGATGCACGTTACTGGGTGAGGTTTGCTTTTTGGTGGCCAAACATCGTAACGTCCCTTGATTCGCTTTCGTTGATGGGCTACTCAAATGATGACGTAGACGTTAGAAAAGGACTACATTGGCTAATAGCGAACCAAATGCCTGATGGTTTATGGAAGTTAGATTATTCCAAGGGTGCCAAAGAAAAAGCTAGTGATATAAGCGAAAAATTATGGCTGGCTCTTAGAATTGCTAGAATATTTAAGAGGTTTTATCGCTAGCTTCTTACATGAAGCTTGTTAATGTCATGTTTTCTGATGGGGGCTCAGCGGTGCCCAAAGTGTATGTTGGGTGTTTTTCTAAGTTTAATTCTGCGGTATAGGGTGCCTTGAAGTAGGATAGTACTGTGTTTGCTTTGCTTAGTGTCATTTCTTTTAGTGAAATGTTTCTTACGCTACCTTCATGGGTAGGGTAAGTTGCTACTATTATGATTTGATGCTTTTTTGCTAGGTGCACGAGGTATGTGATGATTTGGCTGTAGACCTTTTGTGCTTCTTCTTTTGAGATGTTGCTGTCTAAGAATAAGTTTGCTATGTCTGAGATTATTACGAGTTTTGCGTTGGTGTTCTTTACTTTTTCTTCGAGTTTGTCCATTATGAGCGATGTTAGTTGGTATGCTGTGAATGCTGTGAAGTTGAAAATGTTTTGGCGAACGTTTGTTGTGTTTAGGTGGTTTTGTTGGGCTATTCGTGTAATTTCTTCTGGAGTAAAGGTGTTTCCGCCGTCGATGAAGATGACTTTACTTGCTAATCCGCCTAGTTGGGTTGGTAGTTGTGCTCTTACACAGAGTAATGATGTCAGTGAGGTGACGGAGGGCGATCCGTAGATGACTGCGAATTCGC
>JAXDAO010000256.1:0-7708 GCA_034679745.1 Bathyarchaeia archaeon | reverse complement strand
TCGACACCTTTCCAGTCACCATAAATCCGCCTCAATGCTGTTTCCAACTTGAGAAGTCCTATTTTGTAGAGAAAACCCAAGAAAAGCAACTTCACTAATCCAGATAGCCCCAACCTTTTAGCCACTTCAAAAAGAAAGCGATTCTCAGGAATCAATACTCCTTCAACGTCGAAAACAATAAGTCTAGGCTTGTCTGGTTGACCCATTTTTTAGTAGACACTCACAACAGGCAACTTGCCTTAACAGAAAAGAGAGCTGGATAAAGATAAATTATGCTGTGGAACTGCAACTGTGCTCTTTGTTTTGCAGTTCCAGTGGGCATCCGCCACCACAAACCTGCCGCTCATAGCAATCGTTGCATTTTTCTTCCGCAAACCCTCTGTTTCGCAGTTTCTCTGCTAATGGATTATGCCAAATCTTCCCCCATGGCTCTGTTAAGATGTTACCTAAGCTTTCAAAGTAGCTTTGGCAGGGATAAACGTCGCCGTTTGGTCCTACACAAGCGTTAATCATGGCCGCAGTACAACTTTTAACTCCTAAGCCAAGTTGTACAGGATCGAAGTTACAATACTGTGTTGGAGTGTACCAGAGAAACTTTAAGCCAACCAGTTGTGCTTTTTCTTTAACTTGTGGTAGAAGGTTCTTGAGCTCGTCTGTTGATAGCGCAAATTCGTTGCTCGCCTCTGGGGCTCTGCCTGAGTAAATTAGACTGTTGCACCCAAAAGCATTCGCGCCTAATTCTTTTATGTAATCGATTGTTGTTAGGAAGTCTTTAGCGTTGTGTTTGCTTAGTGTTGTGTTAGTGGAGACGTATATCTGAGATTTTACCGTATTTTTGATGCCTACGACCGTTTCTTTCCAACTGCCCTCTGACTTAGTCATGAGGTCGTGCACGCTTGGCTTGTGGGATTCTAAAGTTATCTGGACAAAATCTAAACCAGATTTTTCGAGTTCAGTTACATATGCTTTGTCTTTGAGTTTTCGACCGTTACTTATTAGTCCTGTGACCATGCCTTTGTTTTGGGCATACAATAGAAGCTCAGGTAAGTCTTCACGTATAGTGGGTTCGCCACCCGTGAATGTCAGAATAAAAACGCCGATTTCATCGAGTTTATCGATAACTTGCTTCCATTGCGTGGTTGTAAGTTCAGATGTTGCATGCGGTCCGCCAGCGTAGCAGTGGATGCAGTCGTTTTGGCACTTAAATGTCAAAGCCATATCCATGCGCAAGGGTGCTGTATAGTTGTATGTGAATGGTTCCTCTTTTTCTATATCAAGATATGTAACTGGATCAATTTTTTCTGTCTGTGCTAGTGTGCTGATTGTGTAGACAAGTTTTTCATAGTCCACTTTGGCGTTGTCAGCATTTACACGGTACATGCGATGGATCTTGGCTAAAACGTCTTTTTCAGGTAATCCCTGCATAAAGAAGTACGCGAATGCAGTAGCAGAATTATTAAGGTGTAATAGCGTGTTAGCGTTGATAACCATAACGCCACGTCCATCTTGTTCTACTCTTAGTTGTAATGACATGCCAGCATATTTGTCGACTCCACGGTAGGTGTAACGGCCAAAAGGAATTTTCTCCTTTTTCCCAAGCTGCTTTAAGAAGCTCATTTAGCGGCCACCTCCTCCGGCACATGCACAAGCACAACTAACGCATGCACAGGCACATGCGCATGCGGCACAGGCACAAACACAGCCACTTCCTTTCCGTGCTGGTTGATGAGAAGCTTTTGGCGGCGGCGGAACGATGGCGTTGGCGAATTTCTCCAAACTGACTACTATGTTGCTGGATGTTTTTTCAAGCGAAGTCGCGATGTTGTTAGCGAATTCTGCGCCTGGAATTGTTGGTGCCGGACCTGATTGTGCGGGGGTGTTAATGTTTGGTCTATAAGTTGGGTGGGGATGATAGATTGTGTACCCATACCACCACCAGAACCACATAGGCTGGGGTTGGAAAGGCCTATCCTGAAATATTGCTTCAGTGCGTCCTCGCTGGTTGGGATCAAGCATAAGCCAAAGAAGTTGTTCGTCGTAGGCATTGGAAGTCAACTCCGGGGTTCCTGCATTTTCCACTTGTGCCCATGCTTGAGTCACGATTTTCTTATAGTAATCGACGGTGTCTTTTCGGCTGTAACCTTCAAGTTTCTTTTCAGTTGTGTCTCGGAGGAACATAATGCAACGGGCAAGTTTTTCTTCATCGAGTGCTCCATCGGTTTTTAGTGCATTTAAGAAATCAATTTCATAGTAGCGCAGCGGGTTCTCTTGGGGGCCTTTTTTGTTCTCATATGGGGGCAATAGTTTGAGTTTTAGTGAGGGCTTAGTTTCCTGTGCCCAAACGGCTCTCTTATGTAGTAAACTGTATAGGATTTCTGTCACTATTTGAGGCGGTTTCATGTCTAGAAGGTAAGATGCCTCAACTGCAGTTAAGCCTCGTTTAATACCCAGGGTTTCCATGCTAACCTTCGGGGTTATATATGTACTTTTGCTGATGCGATAAGCGATAAAAAAGAAGACAAAAATTACAAAGAAAACACCGATAACTCCAGCTATTATTATAAATGTGTCAAAGCTGAAGCCATCTGATTGCGCTGAAGGAGTATAGTTTGGCAGAAACTGGGCGGGAAAAGAGACCCCAACTTTAAACTGCTCGTTTGCAGCTATAGATGGCTTTTCCCAGTAAACCGCTAATCTACTCTCGACAATTGAGGTGCCATTGTAGAAGTTCTCAGTGGTCTTTACATCACCCACGTTTACGCCCGATGGTAAAACAATCTGCACCCGCACATCGCTTATGGCTGTGTCAGATATCCACTGTGGTATAAACTGCATTCCATAGTTGCCAGGGTTGGTCGTGTCATTGAATATCATGCCAGCAACGTTGGTCGTTATGGTGTACCAGATTTTCTCTCCCGCGTTTACTTTCTGATTAAAATCAACTGACGCCACATCCGGGGTGTAACTGTATGTGTACAATTGGTTTCCATATTGGTCAACAGCTTCACCGATGGTGAAGTCACGATTTGGTTGACCAACATCAAACGCTGTAAGTCTACCTTGAGTCACTGTTAAACTGATGTTGTATGTTAGGTCGATGGTGCCGTCATCATTGATAAAAATCTGCGCCCATTCGTGGTCCACCGTGTAAAGATTGCTTTGGGCACTCGTAATGCTAACAGCTGAAGCAACCACAACGCAAACCGCAAGTAACGTCACAAACCTGCATATGCGATTTACCATTTTGGTTCCTCAGTAACCTCAGAAGTTACCCCACAATATGGACACTTAGCATAAGGCACACCCTGAGTTATGGTGATTTGGTCTGCACTTATGTTACCCCCACAATTAGGGCATTTGATCTGAGCCGCCTTCATTTGGCCGGAGACTTCGAGGCGCTGGATGATTGTTTTAGGTTTACGATTCATGTACCAGATTATCGCAATCACCGCAACACCAACTAGGAAGAGAATTCCGCTGACAGCAAGCCTAGAAGTTGTCGCCTGCACAGACGCAGCTAAACCAAAAATGATTGCAAAGAAGAAACAAATTGCGACTACTATACCGCCGATTACAGTAATTATTCTCATAAATAGTTGCTTGCAAGCTTTTAGGATTTAAATCTAGTCCCCGAAAGACCTGTTCAGTGCAATTAAAGGAGGTATCACGCTTTCTGCCAAGAATAAAAAGTACGCAAGGAATAGTTGCTATTGGATATTAATGAGAGGTAATAGTCTAATGAAGGCGCATCAAGAAATAAAAAAATAGTTATGGCTTGCGACATTTATTTAAACTTGAAATGCCAAACATACCGAATATATTAATTAATATATGCATGGTGCACAATCAGATACCGAGGATGGCATGTAGTGGCTTGGTACGATGATCCATTAATAGTGTTGGCTTTTGTGTTAGTGATAATCATCGCCGTCGGCGCTGTTGTTTTTGCCATGCGCCGATACGGCACCAAAAAAAGTTCACCAGAACCCAACAAGGAACCACAGAAGCAACAACACTCACAACCAAGCGTTGGATTAGATTTTACAACCGCACCCACTTCTGCGCCATTTAGAATTTCTAAGAGCGTTCAAGCAACGATGGCTTCCAGCGCCAAAGACGAACTACGTATGCTGGATCTTGAACGCGAAATCCTCGGAGATGCAATCAGACGTCTCTATGAAGCTCAAGCGGAAGGAAAAATTACAGAGGCAGAACGTGAAAAACTCGCTGCCAGCTATAAACAGCGAATGAACACTATCAAAGATTCCATTACCAAAGACGAGAGCATCATTGCCTTGCATGAACTTGAAGGAATGCAAGAAGATCTCATGAAGCTCTTCAGTGAACGCTTCGGAGAATTAACAAGTAAAGTAGAAGAGCTCAGAACCCGCATCGACGTCAAACCAATTCGTGAGATCCCGATAAAACCGATCCCAACTACCCCAATCCAAATAGAAGAAGCCGAGGAAGAAGAGGAAACAACGGAAGAAGTAGCCGGCGAAAAGAAGGTAGTAAAGAAACGTAAACCAGCCGAAGAGAGATCAACACAGAAAACTGAAGCGGAGAAACGCATAGAATCAATTAGAAGCGAAGTAGAGAAAGTACTAGACAAACTAGGGCAGATGGAAATTGAAACTTAGCCAAGACCCAATCACTCAACAAAAGCAGAAAGCAGCACTTGAAGCTATAAAACACGTTAAAGATGGGTTCATCGTTGGGTTAGGAAGTGGGAGCACAGCCGCGTTTGCAATAGATTCACTTGGCGACCGGATGAAAACCGAGAAAATCAAAATTATGGGCATCCCCAGTTCCTACCAAGCTTTTCAAGTCGCAGTAGATAACGGGATACCAATAACGACACTTGAAGAGCACCCAGCAATCGACGTCACCATAGACGGCGCAGACCAACTAACACCCGAGCTTTACCTCATCAAAGGCGGAGGAGCAGCACTGGCACGTGAAAAAATCGTTGCAGCAGCATCAAAACTTAACGTCATTATTACTGACCAAAACAAGAAGGTGCCGTTTCTTGGTGCTAAAGGCCAGTTTGTCCCAGTTGAAGTGATACCGTTCGCGCTTTCGCCGGTGAAAAAGAAGCTGACTGCGATGGGCGGAAAAGTAGCGGTACGCGAAGCCAAAGGAAAACTTGGCCCGATAATTACCGATAATGGCAATGTGGTCCTCGACGTTTTGTTCGGCGAAATCAAAAAACCAGCGGAACTTTCGGTAACGGTTAAGATGATTCCAGGTGTCGTTGAAACAGGACTATTCGTTGGCCTAACCGATGTTGCCTATATTGGAACACCTACCGGCGTTGAGAAAATCAATAAATCAAGATAGCAAATGTTATGCGGAAATTTTAGGCGGAGGGCGCACACGTTTTTTGCCTAACTTGATGCGTAAAGCTATCCGGTAGAGTTTACGTAACGATTTTACAAGTTGCTCTAAGCTTGGTGAAGATGAATAGACGAGAGGTATTTGCTCATATTCTGCTATGCGTATTGCTTCTGCGTCAGGTTGAGCTTTGTGGAAAATTATAATTCGAGGCTTTAAGCGACTAACTCGTACAATCATCATAGGCAAACTTCCTCCGTCTAAATTAGTAAAGATCAAAGCACGCTCTGTAGTAGCACCAAAAAGTTGATCATACTCTGAGCCAGAATAAGCTTCAACTGCTCTTCTGCTGTCGATTACAGTGTAGCCGTTAACTTCTTTAACGAATTTTTCTTTGCAGGCAACAACTTCGCCGCCTATAGCTTTGCAAAGGTACTCGACTCTAACTGGAATGGGAAACTCACGCAAATCAACTACAGCCATACTCGGAGAACTAGTGAGTTTGGAAAATTCCCTGATGAAACGGCTCCCTTTTTGCTCGTCAATCAAGAGTAAGGAAAGTACAAATCTTCGGATGAATTTGGCGCCTGGACTTTGCCGTCGGCCACTTTCATAATCGCTTACAACAGAGGATGAAAGTTTCATAACGTCGGATAAACTAGTTTGAGAAACAGCAAAGAGTTCACGCCATTTTCGCATGGTAGATCCAGGTCTACTTGATAGAATGATTTCGCCAGCGATCCTTCTAGCTAAAACTTCTCGGAGACTAGGCGACACGGACATGAACTATTCCCCCTACCTGCTCTCTCCTTTAAGTTTGAGGTATAAAACTATAACGCTTCCTCTAAGTAGATAAAAAATAAGACCGCCCGTCGATCAAAAAGTGCCATGCTTTATATATGAAAAAGGATAAGCCTAAAGCCATCTTTAGGTATAGTGAAAATTCATTTATTAGGAAGTTTGGCGTACTAAACAGTAACGTTCGCAGTCTAAAACAGGAAAGACAGCAAGAACGTTAACTTCACCGCAAAAACCATAGAAAAAAGGAGTGAATATATACATGTCTGAAAAAGCTAGTGACGTAATCTTCGTTGGAAACAAACCCCCAATGAGCTATGTGCTCGCCATCATAACCGCATTCTCAAGTGGTGCACAAAAAGAAATCACCCTAAAAGCAAGAGGTCAAGCAATCACCACCGCAGTTGACGTAGCCGAAATCACAAGAAGCCGTTTCATCAAAGACCTCAAGGTGACCAAAATTGCAATCGGAACTGCAGAAATGCCACCAAGAGAAGGCGAAAACAGGTCTAGAATGGTTTCAACGATAGAGATTACTCTAACGAAAGCCTAAACCACAACGACTAAAAATAGAGAGTTTTAGCTCTCCAACCCTTTTTACTATTTTTTGTTAATTATGTATTCTTGAACTTTTGCCACGATTTGCATGAAAGCTTTAGAGGCAGCAGAATTCTTATGAGCCAGCACAAAGGGTGTTCCTTTATCAGTGTCAACACCTACTTCTGGATCAATTGGTATACTACCCAAAAAGGGCACCCCAACCTGTTGAGCCATCCTCTCACCGCCGCCAGAACCGAAAATCTCTGTTTTCTTGCCGCAGTGCGGACAGACAAAACCACTCATGTTCTCAACCACGCCAATGGTCTGCATTTTTAGATGCTCAGCAAACGTCACAGCCTTCTTCACTATACTACTTGACAACTGCGAAGGCATAGTAACGATAACTACGCCATCCATATCAGGTAGAAGTTGAGCCACACTCAAAGGCTCATCACCAGTTCCGGGAGGCAAATCAATGAATAAGTAATCCAGTTCTCCCCAAACTACCTCAGTTAAGAACTGTTTTATGGCACGCATCTTTAATGGTCCACGCCAAATAGTAGGTGAGGCCTCATTCAGAAAGAAGTCTATAGACATAATCTTCATGCCCAACTGGCCCTCAATTGGGAAAGCGCCGACAGGACTAGCCTTAACCTGCTTACCCTCCAAACCTAACAGACGAGGTACACTGGGGCCATGAATATCCGCGTCAAGCACTCCCACACGTTTACCCTGTAATGCAAAAGCTGCTGCCAAATTAACAGTAACAGTACTTTTCCCAACTCCACCTTTTCCGCTAATAATGGCAATTTTGTGTTTTATCTTACCCATGCGTTCCTTGAGCTGTTGCTGCTCTTCAGATTGTTGTTGCCTATAAGCTTGAAGCTGAGCCATATTTCTCTCATACGAAGCCATGCAAAAAACATCCTCAAATTATTGTAGACTTTGACTTAGTGTAAACTAAAATAGTTTATGGTACACTATAATTTACAATCTAACGGCTTTTAGATGATGACATATGGTTACACTACAAGAT
>JAXDAO010000255.1:0-9170 GCA_034679745.1 Bathyarchaeia archaeon | reverse complement strand
GAATACGCGATTGAAGACCAAGCGCATCAATCAGTCGTTTATACATCACTTCGTCGGGACCTTCACCGACTATTACCAAATCTATGTCAAGGTCTCTATCCGCCAAAAGTCTAAAAGACCGAATGAGCAATGAGAACGCCTTTTGCTGCTCATCCAAACGTCCTACCGAGAGCGCAAAGCGTGTCTGACTTAAATTGTATTTTTTTAAAATCTCATTTTCGTTTTTTGTCGCTGATATTAGTGGTTGTCGAACCCAATTATATATGACTTTAAGTTTATCTTTTGGAAAACCAAGTTTCAAGGATTCGTTATATGTGAACTTGGATACGCAAATAGTGGTATTCACCTTATTAATGAATATCTTCTGAAGTAGGTGCTCAATTAAATAAGATGGACTCGACTTTTTTCTAGCTCTCCAACTTGTCTTGTATATCGGAAGGTGAAAAGTAACTGTCACAGGGATTCGCAAAAACTTGCCCGCTAAAGCTGCAGCGAGCCCTGGGAGATAATCATGTGCGTGTATCAGTTGGATGTCATGTCTTATCGAATTTAAAAGGATGTGCGTTGACAAGTACACTATATGTGGATACCTGAGCTTAGTAAACAAGGAAGGCATATGAAAGCGTTGGACGGTGATTCCCTCGATAACTTCCGAAGTTGGCTTGGAAGGCTCCCAAACAAGAACAATGGGTGCGTGGCCTCTCTTTAACAAGGCACTGCTTAAATCTAGAATATACATTTCGACGCCTCCGCGTTTCGGGAGAAAATCAGCGTACACTTCCAGTATTTTAACCAATTCAGACTTACCCTTTCTTAAATTAAACAGTATAGTTATTAGCGTCTGCCTTCTTAAGCAGTATACTCTGGCTTTTTAGCAAATAGTCCCTCAAGGGATAACCAATTAACACTTACTTTTAAAAGAGCAATCGGAAACATGCTTAATGCAAGTATCTCTTTTTCTTTGCAAACGCTATTCGATTTATAGGCTTCAACTAAGGGTGAAGTTTAATACCTATTCTCCCTGTGTTGTCTATTCTAACAAGTAGAATGTTATTCGGACCAGAAAAATATTCATCAGTTGCCTTCTTCGCACCAGCCCAGAATCCGTAGTCGTCGATTATCAAGACACCATTCTTTACTAAGGCTGGGTAGAGGTATTCTAATTCATGTTTGGTAGACTCATACCAATCAGTGTCAAGTCTAAGTAACGCTATTTTGTCAGGCATATTTTTGGGATAGTGTTTTCAACCTTGCCTTTAACAAATATTATTTTATCGTTGGGATATCCTGTTGACAACATGTTTTTTTTCACTTCAGATAGGGGTGAAAAACACCACTCATTATAATCTTTCTTTTGCTTGCTCCGCCATTCAGGCTCTGCGTAGAGCTCTTTATTTGAACTTCTAAAGTCTTCTTTAGTGGGTTTTGACATGCCTTCAAACGTGTCATAAAGGAAAATCCTTCGATTTTTTTCGCCCATCTCTAAAAGTGCATAAGCCATCACCATTGCACTGCCCCCCTTCCAAGTTCCGCACTCAACAAAATCACCGTCTATTCCAGCTTTAACTATATATTGAACTGATTTGTAAAGCGCGTATGCCCGTTCTTTCGATGTCATTGTAAATTCTCTTACCTTGCCAAAAACATGCGCAAACTCCTGTTCCATGATTGGATCAAGATCTGGTTCTTTAACTTTGGGCTGTTTAAAAAGGGAGGCAATAACGCTAGGAATTGGAATTCTCATTAAGTTATTCATGCCTACATGAAGCTATATACTTTACCAATCAAAGTACAAATATAGTATGATTCAAAGACCTTGCTCTTTACTGCCAAATAAGAATGATTTATATTTTCTTGAAACAGATTAAAAATCTATGCGATATCGTTATAGGCTCTTCAATTATTTAATTAATCCGATTTTTCGGACAAGTTCTGTCCTCTATCCATCGCTATATCAACTATCGACAATCGGTACCGCTTCGACAGATTCTTATGAAATTCTTATGCAAACATCCGTTTTTGGCAAGGACGGAGAAAGTGTAATTAAATCTTATCTTTCAGAATTTGAAGTGCTAGAAAAAGAATTGAATTTAAAGCGACAGAGAACTAAACTTGATTATCCTGTTGCTTACGATGTGGCAGACTCCGTAGCCTTGTTACTTTACCTTCTGGTGAGAGTTTATCGCCCTGAAACGGTATTGGAAACTGGTGTGGCGAACGGCGTGTCATCTTACTGCATACTAAATGCCTTAAACAAGAATAACAAGGGGGCACTCTATAGCGTGGATATAAACCCTAACGTAGGCGGGCTATTGGATGAAATTGATAGAAACCGTTGGCAACTTAAAATCGTAAACGAGGCGAATACCAAAAAAGAGTTTGAGAAACTAGTGGGCTCCTTGTCAGGCATCGATCTTTTTGTTCATGATAGTGACCACTCCTATAAGGCACAGATGCATGAGTACAAAACCGTTTATCCAAAAATCAACATGGGCGGCATTCTGGCTTCTGATGACGTAGATTGCAGTTACGCCTTTGTAGATTTCTGTCAATATAAAAAAATCAAACCCCTGTTCCTAGTTACTTCTTCAAAAGTTTTCGGTATGCTTCTGAAAACTGTTTCACAAGCTGAACCAGTTGCAAAAGAGAAACAGGTGGCAAATTCAGAGAGTTTGGAAAATTTAAAATTGAGAGTTTTGCAGTATTAAATTGATAAATGCTCTATTCAGGGAATGAAAAACTTGGACATTCACGTTTTGCATTTAACCTCAGAATCGACACCTGCTGCCATTCGCGTTCAACGCTATTTACAAAGTAATATCAACATGGGCATTCGGCCGATAGTTCTCTGTAGAATTTCATCACGAAAAGAAAAAACTGGCTACGGCGCAAGTGACATTTGGCTACCTAACTTTGATAAAAGTCAGACCAATTACTATAAACCAAGTCGCTTGATGAGTTATCTACTGCCGCCTCTTAATGACGAAATCGGCTTAGAAAAGATTTATAATAAATATAAATGTGACTTAGTTCATGCACACAGCCCAGAGACAGCCTACTATTCTTACAAACTTGGGCTTCCCACGATATTCGATGATTGGGAATACTGGCTAGAACACGCAGACTATATGTGGGAGTATCCGCTCGAACCGCTTCTATCAAGAATGAAGCATGTTACTAAACCGCGGCAAATTTATTACTTAGCTCTCGCTTTTTATAAAAAGAAGAGAATCAAGAAGATTGTAGAAGAACTTGTACAAAATATACCATTAATTGTCACAAACGAGGAACTTGAACAAAGATACCGTGAACTTGGCGCTTCAAATATTTATTCGGTTCCAAATGTGCCTATGAGTTATGAAAGGGAATATGCTCTTGCTGTTGAGAAGAAAAAAATGGATACAATTACCACCTGTTATATTGGCAACATGACTATGGATGAGAAAAACTTCCTGAGAAATACCTTAGGCATAAGAGACCTTTGGAACAATCAAAAAATAGGTAAGCTCTACATTTTTGAAGGGAAAAACTACGTTCCACATCTAGAAGTCTTGCGGAAGGTTAGAGAATGTCATTTCAACCTTCTCTTCTGGAAACCACTACCGGTCCACCGTTTCT
Source organism: Bathyarchaeia archaeon (assembly GCA_034679745.1). Lineage (GTDB taxonomy): Archaea > Thermoproteota > Bathyarchaeia > Bathyarchaeales > Bathycorpusculaceae > Bathycorpusculum. Next base: position 5,552 of record JAXDAO010000255.1, on the reverse strand, counting down.
ACCTTCAGAATAAGGCATTTCTTGCATCAGTTGTTGGTGTTCCAACAATAATCTCTTCTTCCCTTAAAGCGACAATCAATCTATTAGGAGATTTTGCTTTGCCAGTTAATTCTTTAAATGAAATCCCTCAAATTATAAAGAGTCATGATTATTCTCGAGAATATAGTTTTAATCCCGCTCACCTGTGGGAATATCATGAGGCTAAAATTAAGGCGGCTTATGAGAATGTCTTGAATCAATAGAAAATAATCTGCTTTCAACATCTTTAACAGTCTTCAGAGTTTATGCAATACATAAACCATTTTATGGTGTTATTGAATTAAGAAATAGTCTTCATAAGTAAGCTTATATGATTTCATAGCAGAGGTTTTGTGCAAGGGTTGCGAGTTTCAGTGACGCATAAACCTAGAAAATCTAAAAGTTGGCTTAAGCAATTTAAATTCTTATTAAATAACCCCAAACTTAAAGCTGCTTCAATCGATTTCAACCAAAATGTAAGATTTATTTACGTCAAAAAAAGCCTTGAAGCCTTACTAAAAAGAGCAAGATTTCAAAATCATATTTTCACGGCGCTAGATGTCGGCGCAGGTTTAGGCACTTTATCAAATTATCTTTCTCAGGAACTTGGATGCTCCATAATCAATGTTGAGGTTAATTCAACTCATAAACTTGCCAACTTGGTTGTTGCAGATGGCAGTAGACTTCCATTTAAAGACAATAGTTTTGATTTTGCTGTTTCAAGTGATGTTTTAGAACACATTAAACAAGATGATAGAGTAAACTTCTTAGAGGAACTACTGAGGTGTTGCAGGTTTGGCGTAATCGTTACTTACAGCAAATTACATAAAAACAACCCGTCGGCTAGCGGAATCAAAATCTTTGAAAAATTATGCCGCAAACACCCAGATTGGTACTTGGAACATAACCGCAACATCATTGTAGATGATGCTGCACTAAAGAACGCATCTAATAGAAATGGCGCAAAAATTGTAGAGTTAAAGCCGTTAACGGGGATATTTTCTTTGTTTTTCACAGGTGCCCAGTACCTTATTCATGTTCACGCGTTGAGCTTTTTCTTTAACATAACTGCCTATTTGTTCACGAGACTCATAGACCCCCCACCATACTATGCTTTTGGCTTAATTACAACAAAACGCAACTTTAGCGAGGCACACAAAACTTGAAAGTAATAGAGCAGAGCAGAAGTCAAGTTGTTCCTGAGCTTAGTATTATAGCAGTTTTCAAAGCATTCCCAAACACCAACATTGATGTAATGTTGGATTCGATAAGAAAACTTGCCATAAAACATGAAGTTATTTTGATAACGGAAAACATAGAAAAAGGAGCAGCCGTTAAACAGTACTTAACTAAGCTTTTAGATTTTAACTCAAATCTACTGTCAAGCAAAATGGTGCTAATGGACTTAGAAACCGATAAAGGTCCTGCGCTCATAAGAAATGTGGGCGCAGTTTTAGCTGATTCAGCAAGCCTTCTTTTCATAGATGATGATGCAGCAATTTGGGACGATATAACACCTTTACTTGAGTATCTTAAAAACAATATTTGCCAAGGCGTACAACCTCTTATTGTTAGACTCTCAAACACAGAAACAGTTGATTCCGCAGGAGATTTTGTCAAAAAAGGCCGAAGTGGACTTTACTCCGCCTATTCAAAAGGATATGGAAAAAGCCTAAAGTCTATTCGCAACGACCTTCATATCGAAGAAGTTCCTTCCATGAGGAGCGCTTTTATGATGGTAAGAAAAGACGCGTTCATGGCTGTTGACGGATTTGACAGTACTTTTAACTTTAATTTTGAAGACGTTGACCTTGGATGGCGGATGGTTATTGCTGGATATAGACTGCTGTTTGTTCCATCAATTAGGGCGCTCCATAAAGGTGGAAGGACTGCTAATAAACAGACGTTAAACGAAAAAATCGTTAGACTGTCAATGCTTAACATGCATGCTATGCTTTTAAAAGCATCAAAATATCTTTATTGGCCTTATATTTTAACAAAATTTCAAGTAACTTTGTTAAAATATGAGTTTTTGAGGATTAAAAAGCAGAAAGTAGATCTTGGCTGTGCAGCAAGGGATTTCATAGCCATGAACCAACTTTTCATTGAAAGATTGAAGCAGGTTGTATTGCATAGGCAAATTTTATCCAAGGAATTTCATTTCAAAGGAAGAAAAAAACTTGACGATATGGCTAAAGGAAAACGCTTCATTTACCTAGAACCGCAAAAGTAATGGACTCTTCAAGAGAGTAACTAACGAGCGCTCTTTTAACATTAAACTATTTATATACCAAATTTTCAATCAGTCAATGCAAGATGCAGAGCTTGGGATAACGTTGATTGCTAAAGTCGATTTGGTTATGTGGACTAATAATGGGGCAAATACTTTAACTTATGTTTTAAAAAGAATAAGCGAAGTCATACCCGCCGAGTTCGTTAATAACCGAGTAATTGTGGACGATCAAAGTGAAGACAGTACTGTGGAGATAGCGAAATCTTTCGGTTGGACCGTTGTTTTAAACGAGGGAACGGGCATAAGCGACGGGGCAAACACTGCCTTAAAACATGTTTCATCTGAGTATTTTATCAGTTTTGAACAAGATTTGCTTTTAACTTCTGACTGGTGGGAAAAAATTCCTGCCTATCTTGAAAATCCAAAGGTTGCCGCTGCTTCTGGGATGCGGTTTGCAGACAAACCAGCAGGTGTAAGGAAGCTGCAGCAGTATGTGGCAAAGAAATATCGAGGTGAAGCTGAACTTGCCTCATGGCTTAGAACGAGGCAGACGGCTGCCTTCACTTTGGGCAAGACCTTGGACAACACGATCTACAGGACCCAAGTAATCAAGAAAGTGGGAGGGTTCCCAGAGATGTCTGTTAATGCTGGTGTTGATGCGGTTCTGGCTTACAAAATTGGACAAGCGGGGTATCAGTGGGTTGTCGATTATGCTGTCCAGTCGGTCCACTTAAGACAGGGATTAAAACAAGAGTTGCAGCATCAATATTGGTATGCCACACAATTATATGAAATATGGAAAAGAATACAAACCGAAACAAATCGACCACCACCAATTACGAAGAATGGCATAATCTTCCGATTCTGTATTTCACCCTTCACGGGATTGTTTATAGCATTAAAAACCAAAGAGCCTGCAATAACTTACATCCATCCTCTGATTAGATTTTACTACATAAAAGGCCTTTTAGAGGCTCCGAAATTCAAAACAAAATCAGGGCACTCGTAGCGTTCCGTTACTGATTTTTCAGGTTTTTCATCAACTCTTCTTGAAGCGCTTCAGCGCGTTTTCTGACTTTCTCAACTTCGTTCCGAACATTTGTATCTTTGATTTCTTTCTTTCGCTTTTCGTTCGATTCTAATATAAGACGCAGAAACTCCGAATCATAAACATTTAGCAGTAACTCCGTGTTTGGTATCAGGCAGTGACCGCCTATCACGTCTGGAAACATTATTGGTCTGTCCAGCCTGACACGGTGCGTATCTTCCAGGAAATCAACTACGTCGTCAAAGTCTGCTTCAAAAGTTCTTGAGATTCTATGCATTTCTTGGAAGCAAGCAACCATCCAGGCACGGTAAGTCGTTTCAAAAAGTTTAGCCAGCTCTGTTTCTGCACAGCTTTTCAGCGTTTTCACCTTTAAGCCTATCTTTTCAAAATGTTTGCAAGCGGCTTCTGCGGCTTTCGCGTCAGCTCCGCCAACGTATTTTGTCCATCGTTTCATTTCCCACTTCATGTGCTCGGGGCTTTTATGTACTCCACGAGTTGGTGAATGCGCAACAAGGCACTTGCAGCTCTGTTGGGCTTTCTTTGTGGTTCCCGGCGGAACTGTGCTGTTGATGATGAGTAGATTTGGTTTGAACTGTTTTGCGTAGCTGGTGACTGTGGCTACGAAGTTATCCTGATTTTTGCATTGAAGGCAAACGTGCATTGTGTCTATTTTTTGTGGCAGTTTGCTCGGGTCTTGGCAAGTTGCACGCATTTTTGCTTCATCTAAATCCAATCCGTAAACGTTGAAGCTGTCTTTTTCTTTCAAAAGTTCGAGCAAAGCGCGTCCGATTTCGCCTAAACCCACCACGAGGGCTGTCTCTTTAGTCAATCTATCCGCATCCCCTAACAGAAAAATTAAGTAAATTTTTAAACTATTTAAACGTTGAATGCCAAAGAGAAGAGTATGCAGCAGCCAAAAACTGGAAAAGGAGTAATAATTGGAACCAACGTTCAATTTGGAAAAGACGTTGTGGTTTGGAACTACGTTGTGATAGGTGACAACACGCGAATAGGCGATGGCACATGCATCGGCAGTTTCTGTGATGTAGGCAAAAACGTGACTATCGGCAAAAACTGCAACATACAAGCCCACGTGACGATTTCAAACGAGTGCGTACTCGGCAATAACGTGTTTATCGCTCCGAATAGTTCGCTTCTCAATGATAAATATCCCAAAAGCAGTTTGCTAACCGCGCCTGTAGTGAAGGATAACGTGATAATAGGCGGGGGAGTCACCATACTGCCAGACGTGGTTTTGGGTGAAAATTCGGTTATCGGCGGAGGAAGCGTTGTAACCGCGGATGTTTCGCCTAGAAAGGTCTTGATGGGGGTTCCAGCGAAAGAAGTTATGACTAAGGAAGAGTATGAGGCTAAGCGTGAAGCGTTCATAAAAGCGAAAACAGGTTAAAAGGTGAAAATTGACGGTGAGGATTTGGTATGACGCGTGCACGGGCAAGCACATGCGTTACGGTGCAGCAATTGCTAAGCGCCTTAGAAAATCTGGTCACGAAGTAGTATTTACTACGCGGGAACATCCTGACACGCTGGCTTTAGCGGGTATTCTCGGCGAGAAGCCGACAGTGGTTGGGAAATATCAGCCTTCCACTCTTTCGTCAAGACTAGAAGAAAGCGCAAACCGCATCATACAGTTCTCTAAAATGTTCAAGGATGAACCGCCAGACATAGCTATTGCTCATCAGTCTGTTGAGCTGTGTCGAACAGCATTCGGTTTGGGGATTCCGATAGTTTTGACCGCTGACACGCCACATGCTAGGGCCGTGAACAAGCTGACCATACCCTTCGCCGATACGCTCGTTGTCTCAGAAGCACTGCCAAAAAGATTTCTGAAAAAATATTGCCCAGATAACATCATTCGGTTTAAGGGTGTAGATGAGACTGCATGGATTAAAGATTTGAAGCCGCCAAAAAAGTCGGATTTTAAGAAGCCGCTGATAGTTGTTAGGGAATTCGAAACCAAAGCCGCTTACGCGCTTGGAACATCTGACTGTACATTGGAAATTGCGAGGAAACTTGAGGCTCTCGGGAATGTTCTTCTTCTTAAACGCTATAACGTTGCGGGGAAGAAGGAATTTGTGGATTCCGTAAAGATGGCAGCAAACGCGGATTTGGTGGTGAGTGCAGGCGGAACCATAGCCAGAGAGGCTGCTCTTCAAGGCGTCCCAAGCATCGTAATATCTAAGCTGGGGTGGACATATGTGAACACGTACCTTGCTCGAAAGGGGTTTCCCATTT
>JAXDAO010000254.1:0-3109 GCA_034679745.1 Bathyarchaeia archaeon | reverse complement strand
ATTGCATATGCAGTTGTGCATGGAAAGTGTCAAGATATAATATTTTTTCAAGATCCCAAGGTAAGCCACCCGCATGACGCTGATATTCGGTTGCTTGAGCAAGCTGTCTTAACTTCTGGTGTACATGCGAGAATAGCCACAAATCAAGCTACTGCTGCAATGCTAATCAGAAGATAAAACCACTATAAAAAAAGTTAAAGAAATCAAGTATTGCTAAACCCGAAAAGCAATAAATACATGGGTTGCGAAGAAGACTAAAATTATAGACCCATTTGTCACTACCTCTTAAGCCGAGTGTATTCAGAAACGTCTGATAAGCAGTTTATGGGTGAGCCTGTTCCTACTCGACGGTTTCATGACTTATTTCTACCGACAAATTGAGTGTGTGGGTAGAAAAAACCGTTTTCACAGGCGCTCCTCACCCACGGTAACTATGGTCTAAGAAGCTATTAACTTTTTAGAATCTTTCTTTTGAGCAAATTTACGCCCTCGAAGTACATATCTAAATATTAAACCACGCCTGAGAGTGATGAGGTGAAGCTTAAGCTCCAAATCTACGGCCGGCTACTCGGGAGTTCGTCTTGTCTGGTAAGACAAATGTTTATCATAAACTCAAACTATCTTCCTTTTTTTGTTTAAGGTCAAGATTCCAGTTTTAGCGAGCCTTAGTCAAGAAAGTTTGACGAATAGACTTATCAAATGGGTGAGGTGGGTATTTTTGAGTGTGCTTGACATGAACAAAAGCAGGACGGCAACTACCTTTTTTTCGGTTGTTCTTCTAGTATGCATCATCTTTGCATATACCTTGCCTGAACCAGTTGCAGGTAACCCTCTCTGGGAGGATGCTCCGCCTAAACCTGAGCAAATCTATATCCAAAGCGATGGAGCAATTGAACCTTCAACGGTACCCATTCAGCGATCAGGAAGCACATATACGTTTACAAGCAGTATTTTTAACGCGTCTTTAATTATTAAAGCAAATGACATAGTGATCGATGGAGCAGGCTTTGTACTTCAGGGGACGGGACAGAATAACGGGTTTCAAAATATTTTCTTTGAAGGTATCTCTATAGCCAATGTCCAAAATGTAACTGTAAAGCAATTGGAGATCAGAGACTTTGACTTTGGACTGATGATAACTGAAAGTTCAAAAATAAGTCTTGTTGAGAGTGAGGTTTTTGAAACCATACGTATTGGCAGTTCCTCTGCTGAATGCAAGATAACTGGAAACAGTCTCTCAAGAGTTGAAGTTCAAGGTACACAAAACACCATTTCCAATAACGATTTTACTCTTCCAAATAGCCACCTTCACGTTGAGAATGATGGTAACACAATCGATGGAAACCTCATTTATGGCTCTATTCGACTGGCCTTATCACGCAACAACGTTGTGTCCAACAATAACTTATCACTTGGTCTTATGGGTATAGAGATCAGCGCAAGCTCTTCTCACAACGAAATCTTTGGAAACCAGATCGCTCACACAGACGGCTATGGCTTGTTAATTAGTAATTCATTCGAAAATACCATATATAACAACAAAATCAGCAACACACCTATCGGCATTTACTTAACCGAAATGTCGTCAAATTATGGGTATTCAAACACAACTAACAACCTATTTTACAGGAATACTTTAACGGAAAATGCTCAAAATATCCGAATAAACGGTGAGTTTGGTAATCTTTGGGATAATGGGGAAGAAGGCAACCATTGGAGTGATTACAACGGCACTGATCTAAATAATGACGGGATAGGCGACACGCCATACGTCATAGGAACACATAACACAGGTAATTATCCACTCATGCAACCCCTTATCAATCAGGAATTGCCTAATAATAACAGCGCGCAGGACACCGGACTTTTTTCATTAGGGCCAATACTGGCTGCTTTGGGGATTGCGTTTACTGTGGTGATCGTTGGTTTGCTAGTTTACTTCAAGAGACGTCTTCCCTAAACCTAAGAATTATACTCCTAACATACCTATTCATTTTTAATAGCTATCGGCTAGTTAAGTATCTTTAAGAAGGTAGCGTCAACCTACTATAATCAACTGTTATGTCTTTTAACTAATTACTTACGCAACCGCGTATTTCCTCTTATTTTTGCTTTTTAAAATTAGAAGACAAACCATTTTGATAGCTATGTATCAGCACTTTAGAAGAAGCATATTTGGCATAAGCCACTTGTACTCAGTTCTAATAACTATCGTAATCGTTCTTGTCGCCAGTATTCTTACTGCGTTTGTACTCATAGATAGCAATAAAGTACTCGGTGCCAGCGAGCAGTTCAATATTCAATCCGCAAACTTAATTAAAGATACAAACGGCAATGCCGTTTTCTCAATAACCATAAAAAACATAGGTAGCAACTCAATCAACAGCTTAACGGTTCAACTCTCAAAAGAACAGCCAATAGCAATATCTGTTCCAATCAATGGATTAGAACCAGGCAAATCCATATCCGCCAATTTCTCGCCTGAAAACACCTTCATATCTGGGCAATCATACCTAATCAGGATTACAGCCGCTTTTAACGGAGGCGGTTCTGCAGTTCAATCTACATCTGTTGTATGTCAAGGTAGCGGGGCAATATCCCCAATTCCTACGATAAGCCCGTCAGCATCTCCAAGTCCTGACCCCGCACCTACGCCTTCGCCTGCAACTCCTCAAAGTCAAACCTTATACTTTAGCAGCACCCAAACCACAATAAACACCAAAACAGCAAAGACACTGCTTACGGATCAGCCCAACCAGCAAGGCTCAGCCAACTACGATCACTCCAATGGCTGGGCTTACTACTGGGGCATAAGAGTGTTCAAGCTAACTGCTGATGGCTCAGAAACAGAGCTCACCGCTGGATCGCCAGTTGCTATAGCGACCATTGGAACCGATTCCAAAGGAGACCTCATCGGCGGAAACTATTTAAAAACCGCAACATGGACCCCACCTCAAACACCTTTGGAACCAACCGATGCTATATTAATTAGAGTATACTATCAATGCTCAGGAATCACTTGGCGACAGGCAGACCAATGGGGTACTTCACAATTAGGAGCAACTAGCCTTGAGGGCCAAACTTGGACAGTAAGTTATTATCTTTCACA
>JAXDAO010000253.1:0-4098 GCA_034679745.1 Bathyarchaeia archaeon | reverse complement strand
ATACGGTTCAGTTCTTCAAGAATTTTATAGGAAATCCGTACTGTGAGCTTCCCCATGTACTTTGGGAACTAACCTCAACCGTGACTTCAAGCTTTTTTTCGCTACTTATTAACGGTTTCACTATTATCGGAAAGATTAAACAGTCGGATGGAGAAATTGTATTGAAGTTGTTTTTAGGCGTAAATAGACAGGCATTATTTCTTTTCTGAATAGTGAATTCTTTCTTGAAATCTAAATGCTCATATGCTGGATCGTCGAATGGTAGCAATGAGAAATAGCCTTTTGGAAAATTAAAAATAAAAGTGCAGTCTTTGAGTGTGTGCATGCAAAGGTTTGCCGCTCTAAACATTATGACCCTTTGCACGCCTACTTTCGCAGTGAGTTGCATTTCAACTTCTTTACATTCTGTTAGTGATGTTATTTCTTTCTCATCTTCTGAAAGAACTGAGATGAAAACGTGAGGCTTTGTCAAAGATGGCAGTTCAACGGCAGAAAACGTCATCATTGCAAAACCTATAGCAATCAAATTCAGAAGGTTATCTTGAATGTTTATTCGAATAGCAATGGCTATGGAAATTGGCAGAAGGAACAGAAAAACAAATCTGAGAACATAAAGATAACGTAGCTCTCCTTCGTATAGTTTTCCGATTGAGTATAGCAATCCCTTTTTCCTTTTGAAAAATAGTCCATAAAAGAATTTGAGAGCAGAACCAGACGTTATAATGAAAAGTAATAGGAACGCGACTATTGATAGAAGAGAGAACATTTCAGCTGAAATGATATTAATCCAAAATCCGCTTCTATATAGATTGGTCACATCATAAAAACTTGAATTTTCGAACGCAAGAACTAAGATAAGTGGCGATTTCCAATCTCTTTCATACATATATCGGTCGTTAATTCTTGCATCCGATGGGTCCAATGATGGGTCGAAATGAATCCATTCACCATCAACTTTAATTTCCACCCATTGATGATCGCCAAAGATGTTGGCGTCAAATCTGCATTCATAGCTATGCGCCAAACATAGAGCAGCATATAGTATCGCAAATTCACCGCAGCGCCCTTTGCCATAATTGAGAATTTCAATTGGGTCAGTATGTCTTTCAATTTTGTCCCAAGTAAAATTCAAATTCTGATGTTCCCACAGAAACAGTTCAGTGTAGTTGTAGCTTCTATCAAACCTATTTCTCAAATCAAGTTTTGTATTAGTGTCATTGATTCTTTCTGAAATTTCCACATTACTAATAATTTGGAGTGCAATCAAGCCAATTGCACTGAAGAAAAATGCTACAATCAGGGCTACCATAAGCAGAGCGATAGATCTGAAAACTTGTGACTTATTCTTTTTCAGACCTGAATACAGGTTTAGTTTTTTCATTGGCTCCTTATTTAGTTCTAAGTACGGAAAAAACTTGTGATAATTTAACCTAGTGAATTTTACTCGTCAATTTGGCTTCTTGTTTATGGTTACTCTTGAGCGTCTTGATTAGTTTCTCCCCAAATTTCTACCGCAAAGCTAGTAAGTGCCCAATGCCATCCGCGTTTCTCAACAATACGTTCACCAAACTGATTTTTTAGGCGCTTGTTCATCCGTAAGATTCTACGGCTAACCTGATGACGAGTAATCTTGAAATGCTGAAGCCTAATAGCTAAGTCTTTGGGCAATAAACCAGGACTGCCCGCCTCAAAGAGCAAACGCAGAATCTCCCGATCAATTTCGTCCTCGCATACAACCCGTTCAATAAGTGACTGTTCAAAATTGAAAGAACCCTTAAGGCCAGCAAAGATTGTTCTCAGCATCAGCTTAACCTCTTCTATCTCTGAAAGTGTCTGTTTGAGAAGCTGCTGGTTATACTTTAAACGGCCTATCTTATCGCTTTGGCTGCGCTTCTTTTTGGTGTTTTGAACAGGGTTTTCAGTCGTTTCCATTTTGAAATGCTCACTCCAGTAAATTTGCTCCATTAACGAAAGCAAAATCTAACACTGCGCCATCTACACCAACCACCCTCAAAACGCTGAGTCCCAAAAAGCATGGACTTTTTCCATGCCTTCCTCTAAGTGCTAAAATGGCTTTTGAACAGGTTTTCACTGCCAGAAGCGCGATACTACGTACATGGCAAATCCTTGAATGCTCGTAGTAAATTCTAAGCAACGTAGCCATCTTTGCCTCCCGCATTCTTAGGCGAACTTGGCTGACCATTGCCTTCAGCGTCAAAAAGCTGCCTCAACGTACTGGTCAACTGGCTTATGTCACTGCGTATTGCCGCAACTTCACCTTCAATATTCCTCACTTTCTCCGGCATCTGCAAATACTCAATAACAGCATCCCGCTGCGTATGCTCCAGTTCGCCTGGACCCCAACTGTGATCAATCTTACGCTTATCCGTCCGAACCGTAAAATAGCGACCAAACAACGAAGCCACAGGATCCTCATGAGCTAACTCTCCGCCAACAATTTTGCCTTCACCCAGAACACACCCATACTTGCTACAGAGAGCATTCCGAACCCTATTAGCCAAATTCATAGCCAAGTTAGTCACCTCAATCGGGTTCCTGCCACGGATAACTTCCACATGTACAATCCAGCTCCGCGTAGTCTTACGCACCTTAACGCCCAATTCTGTCCCCAGCAAAGCCGTCCAATTCACCATCTCCACTTTCTTAAAATTCTCAGGAGCAAGCCCATCCGCCAAAATCTCATAAGCCACCTGGCACTTGTCAAAACGGTACAGCCGAGCGGGAAAAACCGTGCCCTCACATAACGTGAGAAGTCTTTTACTTTCAGCCGTAAGCTCATAGAAAACAACGTTGCTCCGCTTCTCACGATGGATAAGATTGCATTCCTCAAGCTTCCTAACATAGTACCAAGTATGCTGACGGCTCAACCCAATGATACGCCCAGCCTTAGCAGGATAATCGCCAACATCAATACGCATCAACAACGGAATAACCCAAGTGCGGACAGTCTTGGTGTCAAATTTTACTCTAGACTTTGGAGAGCAAACTTTTGTACTTCCACTTGATTTCACCAAAAACAAATCCTCCTAAGTTTGCTCCTTCAGCCTTCTGGGCTTAAAATCGCTGCAAGCATCGCTGGAAGCCACACGACCATACCTAAGACGTTGCTCCCTATTGCCACTATGACAGCAGCCAAACCAATCTGCACAATCAACACAAGTAGCAGCAACCATCAAAGAGACGCCTCCCCTACTACAACTTTCAAAGACTCAACTACTGAAAAGAAAAAAGAGGAAAAAAGAGGCCATACCCAAAGAGCTACTATTGTTTCGAAAACCGATAGTTGCAATCTCGGCAAAGATACCGCTGAATACTTCCCAAAGGACCTTCGTACTTTCCATATTTCCAATTTCTTAAACTGCCACATCTTGGACAGTTGACCCTTGGCTTGGGCACACCGGACCATATCTCGTCTGAAATGAACGCTCCGCAAACAGGACAATTCTTTGTCATTAATTTCACCCCCAGCCAAACTTGCGCCGACACAACCAAGTTTCCCAAAAAAGAAAAAAGGGAAGAGCGCGAAGAAACGAGAAACTGAGTCATCGCCACTGGCTTGGCGGCCTTGCATGTCACCCTGAGGGGCGGGAACAAATCCCAGCGGCCCCACCACAATAATCTAAGCCCCCATTTAAATAGGGTCTACTTACGCTTCCTGAAGACCTTTACTTCGTTGAAATCGCAGACGTATTCAAATCCTGCTGCTACAAGTTCTTGTGCTTCAGTAATTTTTTTGCGGTGGCGGAGTGGAAATCGCCTGAGTCGCTGGCGACAAGTTGGATGTAAGCTGAGTTTTTTAGAAGACTCTTGATTTCCAATTCATAAAGGTTAAGTCTCCACCAAAGAAGAAACATTTCGGAAAACTTGCCGAGTCTGTGACTCGCTAAAACGAGTTTCCTGTATGGTGAAGAAGAAATGGCAACGTTCGCTCTAACTTTCTTGCTGATTTTTGCAGTTATGGTTATTGTCCTAACAATAGTCGCAGTCCGGTTTGCGTTAAAGGTTACGAAACTGAAGAGCAAAAAAGAGTTGCAGGAAAAGAAGATGGAGATAATAGACAAACACTTCAATGAAATG
>JAXDAO010000252.1:0-11216 GCA_034679745.1 Bathyarchaeia archaeon | reverse complement strand
AGGTGGCTTTATTTCAGCAGGAATTGGCTTACTCATTGGTTTAGCTTGTGTCCGTTTAAAGGCTTGGTACTTAGCTATGGTAACTTTCGGCTTCTCCGTAATAGCAAATACATTATCTAGCCAATTTGATTCCTTCACCAATGGCATAAACGGCTTTGCCCCAGTAACTCTTGTGCCCAAGGCATCTGGACAACTCGGAGAGTATCCATTCTACATTTTGGTTATTTCTTTCTTTGTTAGCTCTATTCTGATAATGCATTTGATTATGAAATCTCGAATGGGGCTTGCTTTTCGGGCAATTCATGGCAATGAAACTGAAGCAAGAATGATCGGCATAAACACTGCTAAATACAAGCTAATTGCCTTTGTAATCAGCACATTCTTCGCTGGAATCGCAGGCGGTCTATATGCTTACTTCCTAGGATTCATTCAGAACGAAATTTTCTCACCTGCCAACTCATTCTTACCGCTCATTATGAGCGTCATAGGAGGATTAGGCACAGTGGCCGGTCCTATTATCGGATCTATCTTTTTAGTCTCTGTCCAACAAATACTCGCTACTCCAAGCGTCGTGGACTCGCTCCGCGGCTCACTTGGCCCATATTTCCCCGGAATAAGCAACGTTGGACCACCAATAGCCTTCCTAATAATTGGTATAATTCTAGTCGTCATAGTAATTTTTGCGCCTAAAGGCTTGATTTCGCTGTTCGAAAAAGCCTACAAGTACCTAACTACAGAAAACAAACCAAAAGGAGACAAAAGCAAATGAGAGGCACAGATCACTTAGCAGAAGCCCTGGGCATAAAAATCATCGAATTAAAAGACGGCTATTGCAAAGTATCAATGAAGGTAGAAGAAATCCACACCAACGCGTTGGGTTTTACACATGGAGGCGCTATTTTCAGCCTAGCAGATTATGCTTTTGCCCAAGCCTGCAACTTTGGCGATAACGTTGCTGTTGCTCTTCAAGTCAGCATAAATTACCTAAAACCGTCAGCTAAAGGAGACACATTGACAGCTGAGGCTGAGAGGGTTTCAGATGGAAAAACTACGGGGTTATATCATGTCACTGTCAGAAAGGAAGACAAAACAGTAGCGTTCTTTTCGGGGTTAGCCTACAAAAAGTAGGGTTGTTAGGTCAAAATTAAATGCATTTATACAGAACAATATTTTTATGTTTGACATATGCTAGAGTGACGATGCTGGGGTGGCCGAATGGTTCAGGCGGTAGCCTGCAGAGCTGCTATATATGGGTTCAATTCCCATCCCCAGCTCCATAGGTGAATTCTCAATTTTTTAATGTACACTTAGGATAATTGTATTTTCCATGATGCCTTGAGTTTACCGAATTATTGAACAAATCATGAAGGTTAAACTGAATATAAGTGTTATTTTAACGAAGTCCTTAGTCAACAAAGGCCCAATTGATATTTGCTCACAAGTGTTTTCTTTGTTCTTACTTAGAACTTTTCGTTTCAAAAACACTTTTATCAACATGTAACTTGCGATTGTAGTTAAAATTATGTAATAAACAAAAAACACTGAGTACAACAAACCGATGTATGTCATTATCGGGATTAATGTACAACCCAAGATGACTGTTAAGAATAAGCCGTTCCTAAAACCTAAAATCACTGGTAAAGTGTGAGCCCCGCTGTTCTTGTCTGATTGGTAATCCGCCAAGTCGCCCCAAATACTGTTTACCGATGTAACAACTCCAAAAAGTAAAGTTAAAACCAAAACATTCCACGATAAGACCCCAAAATATGCTGCTGAAATAAAGATTGCTACTCCACCGAAAACAAAGTTAACAAGAGGTTTAACTATGGTTGTTCTCAGTCTTATAGGTGGCACAGAATAAATGAATCCTAATAGCATGCCTACTGAAATAACTGCAAAAACAGACCAGTTTAAAGTGAGTGCGCTTAAAGAAAAAACTAGCACCGCAAACAGCCAAGTTATGATGTAACCTTTTTTACCTAATTTCTCAGTGAATTCTGCTCTTTTGGGGTCAGAAATAGAGTCAAGTTCCTTATCGTATATGTTGTTAATTGCATCAGAGAAACACCAAAAACAAAATACGATAAATGCTAGGTGTAAGGCTGGCAGTAAAGAATTAGAGCCGCTAATGAAGAAAGCACCACCTAAGGTTATCATGAAAAGCATTAAACCTCTTTGTATAGATAGAAAGTCAGCATAGCCCCTTAAACTAGTCATCATAAGCTAAAACCTCCCAAGTTTTAAGGAGCATTCTAGGGGAGGTACAAGATAATCTTGAAAACCAACTTACTTTACTTTGATTTAGAGCCAAATAAATCATATGTATTAGGCGGCTTTTAGACAGCTATCCCCAATAAAACTTTCGCAAAAGCTCCATTAATTTTTGATAAGAACTCAATATCAATTCAATTTTAATCACATATCTCTTTTAGCGAATCCTCAAATACGGTTACTCATTTTTGGGTTACTTACGTTTTTTTAAAAGCTAAATGTTTCTTGCTTTTCTACAGATCATGCTTCCCAAAAGGTTTTTGGCATAAAAATTTTAATTACCCTTTCGCGATAGTGATAGAGGTAAACTGTTAGTGATTCTGATGGAAGGTGAAGGACAATAGGATTTGGAAATGTCCTTAAACGGATTAAAGGTAGCGCTCCGAGGCTGGATTTTTACAAATATAAACATGAAGACTGCGCCAATTTTGATAATCGAACATGCAAAGCAGCACATTTCACAAATGTGAATCCAAAGGAAACAGCATGCCCGCATTTCAAAGCTAAACAAAGCCCAGAAAACGAAAAAAAAATAATCAATTAAAACACACAATAGCGGACACACACATTCTGCCAAAACAGTTTGATGGTTCAAACAGAGTTTGCTGTGTCCCCAATATGGTTAGTCTCCCGACATTTGCAGCGCTTATGAGTTCAAATATTGCCATTTCCGCGATTTACGATAACGCTCAGGACAACAAAGCACGCTGGTGAAAAAACCTCGATTAAATCCAGAGTGCAAAATTATGCTTCCAGGCGATAAAATTTATTTTTCGATTAAGCCATCCTCTATTTTTATCTGCTTTTGAGCGTAACTAGCGATTTCTTGCTCATGAGTAATTATAATGATTGTTGTTTCGGTTTCTTCGTGAAACTTCTTAATCAATTCCATTACCTGCTTTCCAGTCTGAGAGTCCAAGTCACCGGTAGGTTCATCTGCAAACAAAACCTTAGGACGGTTTGTCAAAGCACGCGCTATAGCGACACGCTGCAATTGTCCACCACTTAACTGAGCTGGATATTGCTTAGCTTGTTTACTAATTCCAACACCTTCAAGGAGCTCTTCTATCCTACTTTTCAAATCTTTACTAAAACCTGCTATATCAGCTGGCAACGCCACATTCTCTTGGGCATTGAAATGTGGCAGCAACGCATAATTTTGAAAGATAAAGCCCATTTCCAGTAACCTAGCCTTTGATTTTTCTTTGTCACCCAAACTGTGAAGGTCTTTTCCCTTAAAGAAAACAACTCCATAATCGGGATCGTCAAGCCCAGCCATACAGTTAAGCAGAGTTGTCTTTCCTGCTCCAGAGTTGCCGACTATAGCTACAAACTCGCCTTCCTTAATGTCAATGTCTACTCCTCTGACGGCATATACAGTTGTTTGTCCTAAGGTATAGTTTTTAACTAAGCCTCTGACTGAGATTATGCTTTCGTTTGAGGCATCTGAAAGCTGCGGAGTTTTTTTATTAAAAATGGTGTTTTGGAAAGCAAAGAAGGGAATGTCTGCGCTAAAGAAGTCTATCCAAAGTTTTGATAGTTCTGCTTCAATGAACAAATCAGAACTCAATTCTGCCATGTTCAGTAATGCAAGTTTAAAATCGTCTTTGGAGCTAACGGTTTTTACGCAATTCTTTGTTTCATCCATATAATCTTTTAAGTCAAGCAGGCAGGCTTCGAGTTTTTCTTGAACCTCAGCTACAAGACTCTTGCCATCATCTATCTTGTGTGTTGCTTCTTCGATGACTTTGTGGCAAGCTGAATCTGATTCTATAACGTTTGTAGTGTTAAAGAAGCAGTTTACTTGGTTGAATAGTTTAAAAATCGAAAGGATTGCTTTGTCCATGTTTTGAAGTGCACTGAGTTTTGCGGATAGAATGCGTAGAAACATTTCAAGTTTGTTTTGGGTTTCCTTCTCGCTGCTTTTATAGTGAGTCCCTTCAAGACCGAACTTTAGCCTTTCTAAAACTCCATTCATGTCCTTTAAACGTTTTAGGGTTGGATCTAGAAATGTTGAGAAGAAATTGAGAAATTCTATCTTATCAACCATTGCCTCTAAATCTGTTTGTTTTTGAGTTTGCGGAAGCTTGAAGGCCTGATCTGGGCAAGCTGACAGATACACTTGGACTAAATTCTCTTCCTTTAAGTCCCAAATTGCAGTGAAACTATTTTTTTGGATTTCATAGAATTTTGTTGGCAGTTCAGAAAGATGTTTTTTGAGTTGAATGTTGAATACTTTTTGGAGTTTGGGATCTATCTCTTTTAGGAACGTGCCTACTATCTGCGAGGTTTCCTTTAACTCCCGGCTGTTTTTGAGATGTTTTTCCAGCTTTGATCGGTTCTTGAGATAGTATTCTTGGAGCTGCTTTTGCAGTCTTTTTTGCGTTTGCTCAATGAGGTGTGAATCAAGTGTTTTTTGGAGCTGCTTTTCTACTGATAGAAAGATGAATGTATTGAATTCCTTGCGCTGAATTTTGGATTTGCGGGCAAGATTTCTCTTTATGGTAGCAGCCAAGTTTTTAGATAATTTGGTATTTTCGGATGGGGTTGATTTATCAATTAAGGCAGAGTAGTAAGCCTTCATCTTTCGGTCTCCATGATCTTGTTACTTTCTACACCTGAGATTTCGCCATCAGTCATGTGGACGATATAATCACATTTCTCTGCGATCCAGCGGTTGTGTGTAACCAAAATTAATGTTTGCCGGTTGACTCGGTTGATTCGGCGGAAAAGATCCATAACATCAGCACTAGTTGATGAATCGAGATCGCCAGTGGGTTCGTCGCCTAAAATGATAGCAGGTTGATTTATCAATGCACGGGCTATAGCGACTCTTTGTTGTTGCCCGCCTGAGAGTTCTTTTGGCAGGTGATACAGGCGATCACCCATACCTAATTCGCGAAGCATCATTTTTGCTTGCTCTCTTGCTAATCCAGAATTTAGGCCTCGTAGCAGTAGGGGGGTTTCAACGTTTTCAACAGCACTCAAGAATGGGAACAAATTAAAGAGCTGAAAAATGAATCCGATTTTATCTCTACGAAAAGCGGTCTTCTCAGCATCAGATAGCTTTGAAGTGTCTACTCCGTCAATTATTATTTGCCCTTGGGAGCGGCGGTCTAAATTACCTATCATGTTTAGAAGTGTTGTTTTTCCGCATCCTGATGGACCCATGATTGCCATCATGTCGCCTTTTTTAACTGTTAAATCCACTCCTCTGAGGGCGTGAACTTCGTTTGATTTGCCTTCGTTGTACCGCTTATGTAGACTAGAAATTTTGAGGATATCTTCTGGGGGTTGTATTGTTTTGTTGTTTTTCATCCGACATACCTCAAGGCTTCTGCAGGGGGTATCCTTGATGCCACAAGCGCGGGTATTGATCCTGAACCAATCGCTATGAATACGATTATAGAGAGGTAAATTCCGATTTCTTGCCAAGGAATCACTAATGCAACATCTTGCATGTTTGCAAACCCAACGCTGATTAGTAAACCGTTTATCACACCGATAAATAGGCCAATAATACCTAGCACTACAAGCTCAAAAAGAACAGAGACCACTACTTCCCGCCTTGAGAAACCAATAGCCCGCATCATTCCAATTTCACGTTTCCGCTCTGAAACATTGCGTACCGAAATCACACCCATACCTACCGCACCTATTACTAGGCCGAACGTGACGTATATTTGAAGGAAAGAAGCTATGCGATCTGTCATTTCTAGTGTTGTTTCTATGCTTGAATAGGTTAAGGTTGTGCTTGCAACATAGAAGTCGTCTTGGGCAAGTTCGCGGTATCCTTGCTTGTTTGTGTTTGTGAATTCCTGGATTTTTTGTGCGATGTCTTCGAGTTGAGGATCATCGACTGATAGAGAAGTTTTAACCATAAATGCATCATATTGGTCGGGTGCTCTCGAAGTTGAGGCTTCAGTGTTTGCTTCTCCTAAATAATCTGTTTGATTTGTCCAGTATCCAGAGAGATATACTGATCCTAGTATTGAACTGAAGTCTTGGTCTCCTGAACCAAAGTTCAGTCCTCCTCCCAGCGGGAAACCTCCGCCTCTTTGTGAGTCAAGCCTAGCGCCGACTGTGAATGCTTGGTAGTTTGGCAATATCTCAGAGGAGGCATTCATAGGTATCCAAATTTGCAGTCCAACAGGCAGCAAGAAAGAATCAGTGAAAACTATGGGGTTCTTTATTATGCGGGTTGTGTTGTCTCTAAGCGGTTCGCTGTCTGCTAATGGATCTTCGTTGTCTCCGCCAAAGCCGCCGCCTGATTCCAAGTCTAAGCTGGAGATGTCCCCTTCACCAGAGAATGCAGAGAGTAGATCTGATGAGACATTATATGCAGCCATCTCATACTGAGGATTAAACAGTAGATCCCATGACTTTTTGGATAATTCATGCACTAGGATATCTGACATATCATCAACTACAAATTCACGAATACCATCTGGAAAAGTTGAGATATAGGCAGGATAGCGCCAATTGTTATCTAAGTAGCTTGAGGCGTTGCCTCGGATTTGTTCTGGCTTAAACTCGCCTAACCCTATTGGTAGCAAATCCGTTTTATAATCAAATTCATCAGATTTTGGATCTGTAAGGGATACGAATTTTGTGAAATCCGTACCTGGTTTGAATGTTTTAAATCCAATTACATCTGTTATTCGGTCGTCGATCTTGTAGAGTTCTTGAGTGTAGTTTGTTCCGAGTATTGGTGCCTCTGGTTTGCTTAGAAAGACAGTGAAGTCAACTCCGTTAGATTCTTCCTCGATCTGGGTTGCAGTTCCTAAGCTAGTGGGGATAAGCGAGGCGACTAGAACGTTTAGGGTTAGGATGATTGCGAATATTGCAAAAGTCAAAGTGGAGCGCGTTATGTGCGAGGATATTAGTGCTGGTGAGAATTGACCAATGCCTTTTGCGCCTCGCATCTTTATCAGTATTGTTCTGAGGCCTCGCATTAAGATGGGTAAATTGAGAGCTACAAATAAGATAGAGCCGATGATTATTTCTACAATACCCAAAATCAAGATATCAATAGATAAACCTGTGATTCCCTTTACCCAGTTGCCCATAGCATAAACGAATAGAAATGAGGGGAAGGCCCATAGAGTAATTGCGGCGATATTGAACGCTTTGACGCGATCGATAAAGCGGGATAAGATGAAGCCTAAGCCGCCTGTTAGAAAGCCGAAGCCTATTAGCAGGTTTCTCCATTCGCCTAAGCTGTCCCAGCCTTGGATGCTCCAGATCGCTTGTGTTTCTTGGTCAATATTTCCGTTGTTTAGCAGAACAAAGATACCTAGCATAGCCATCAGGACACCTAGGGCTACTAAATTTCTGCTTGATTTGGATTTGAACTTGACTTGTATTCCTCGCAGTGCCTCCACTATTCTCACTTGTGAGGCTCTTAGAGCTGGAAATATCCCTGTTACAATGCTTAGGATTACGCCAATCATGACGGATAGGATAATTGTTGTCTCGGAGATAATTGGTTGGACACTAAGTTGACCTGTACCAAATAATCCCACAAGATATGCAGCTACTGCTTGCCCAAAAGCCAATCCTCCTAAAAGGCCTAGGAAGCCTCCAATTATTCCTTGAAATAGGTTTTCAATCATTATGGAGTAGAAAATTCCTCTGCGGTTATCGCCGACGGCGCGCATTACTCCTGTTTGGAATTCTCTATCCTCTACACTCATGAGTTGGATGTTGGTAATTAGCAGTACTCCTGTTAGCATTATGAGAAAGCCCAATGCGGTTAGCATTGTACTCATAATTGTGATGAAGAATGAGGCTAAATCAAAGAAGTTAAGTCGAGCAGAGCTAATCTGGTAGATGTCAACTGGTTCACCGGTGTCGGGATCTATGTCTTTGGGGATTGTAGCGTTTAGGTGATCCACTTTAGCTTGCAGATAATCTTCATCTATTTCTTTAGCAAAATGGTCTCCTTTGTAAGCAATCGAGAAAGCGCTAATGATGTCTTTATCTTGGTTTTTATCTTTTAGACTTAGCCAGCTCTGAAGATCTTCTAATCTAAAGACTGCCCCTGAATATTGTGAGCCTATTCCTGGACGATTAGAATCATATACGCCTACTACTTGCAAGTCTACTCTTGAAATGTTTGAAGAATATGTCACAAGCGACAGACGTTGAGAGCCGGTTTGGTTGGATGTTTCAAAGGCTATCTCGTTTATGTCGAGCTTTGCGTTAGTTCCATTTAGGCTCAATGCTGTCAAGAAGCATGTGCCCGTTAGTGTTCTGTTTGTGTAAGGTTTAAGACTAAATGATAATGTGTTTAGGGATGATGGGTTTGTTAGGTTTGCCACAGTCATAGTGGTACCATCGTCTAAAAGAAAACCAAGTATAACAGCTGCGTTTGGGGAGCCTGTGGCTGTTATATTAACATAAGAATAGTCTGTTAGATTCAGATTGGGACATTCAGTTGTATAGATCATTACAATGCCTTGAAAATTAACCGGTTGCACTTCCAAGGATAGATTTGTGATGCTACTGTTTAGCACGTAACCGGCGCTTGTAAGGTTGGTATTTAAAGTCCAATTTGCCAGGGGAACAATTGGGGGAATAAGCGTTTTAGTAAGGTTTGTGAATTCAGTAGTTAAGTTTGCAGGAAGCGATGTATCCTTAGTGATCCCCAGTTTCTCAGCTTGATTGCTTGATAATAAGATGCTTGTATTGCCATTAAGAATACTGTTAAGATCAATCTTATTTCCCGTTTTCCAATCGTAGAAACTACCAAAAACCTCAGGGTAATCTACGGCTACTCCAGCGGCGCTCATCTTGGCATCAAACTGACTTTCCACTAACGCAGGAATCTGAGCCGTAAGTTCAGGCATGATTCCAACTGCTTCCGGAGCAAGATTAGACATCAAGGTTTGATCTTCAATTTTTAAGTAGCCACCCATAGTGGCGTTTGATATTTTGACGTCTACTTCACCTTGAGTTTGAGAGAGGCCTGCCAAAAAAGCGTTATCTAGTGTAGCTGTTGTGATTTGGATACCTACTAGCAATGTTACACCTAATGTAACAGCCAGAATTGCACTGAGGTTTTTACTTTTTCTTCTGGATAATGATCGCCATGCGATTAAAAAACTAGATTTTAAACCCATACAAAAACCCCATTTCTATTTACAAATTTGATATTGGTTCTCTATATTGACACCCTCAATGATTTTTCTAAGCTGTTAATTAGAATCATCCATCGCCACTTTCTCGCTCTATAGTCTTAACAATTTCTGCGCCTGACATATGTCTTACCATTATGTAGTTCAATTCTTGAAATCTTAGAAGACCTTTTGTAACACCAGCGTATCGTTCCATAGACCCTTCAAACATGTTATGTCACCAACGATATCACCAGAGACATCAATGGCGAAATATAAACCTGAACTATAATAGGCAAAATTTCCGTTTGTAAGGAAAAGCAGCTACGTAAAAGAGGCGGAATTCGCGATATCAAGAATTTAGTTGTGATTCAAATTATTTTTTAGCTTCTCCGAGAATCTTGGATCGCCACATAGAAAGAAGCTGTTCCTTGTTTTCTTCAATGCTTTGGGCTTCCGCCCTGTCGGCTTCTATGAAGTGGTCCAGAACTTTGTCGAAGGAGACAGCGGAGAATGTTGCAGGGCGTTTTTGACTTGCGGTTATGATTCCTTTTCGCTGTAGGCTTTTCAGGCTACGGTAGAGCTGCCGCTTATAAGTTTCCAAGGCTTCGGCTATGTCCCTGGCCTTTTGCGGGTCATGTTGCACGAGGTATACGTAAACCTCTGCGTCCAAGCGTTTCAACCCGAGACTCTCAAGCGTCTTAAGCATCCATTCCTTGCTCAAATGTACCTCATCCGTAGCGCGCGTTAACAACAAAAAGAAAGAGGGAAAGAGATGACGTACTCTTTCAAGGCCACTAAGATACGATTGTAGTTATCGATGCATCTGTACGGATAAGCGTTCGGTCATTCCCTTCATTTACTCCGACAGGCCCTCCGAAATGCCAAGTTGGACACACGAAAGTAGCGTCGCCATAATAGCCGCTCCAAGTAGCAGTTTGACTCCACGTGGGTCTAATGGTAGGCGGTACTGAGCCAGAAATGACATCACCGTGCCCCCTGAAGATTAACCGACCCGGGGGAATAGTTACCCCTGGTATTGTGCCTAATGGCCAATCCTCTGTTGGCACTACTAAAGGCACCTTCCAGACAACATGAATATTCTTACTCTTGCCTTCCCTAACGGCCTCAATCGCTGAAGGATCATTAACCAGTTGAATGTATGTCGGGTACCCCGCATACATCATCTGGAACAAACTGATTCGATCGGGCATATCGGTAAAAATCGCCAAGGGGACGAGCACGGTCGCCCCTGATGGTAAAACTACACGAAGCAGGATTCTAATGACGTCTCCAGTTCCAAGGTCGCCTGAGGCGATATTGTAGCCATCAAAAATAATGTTTACGTGGCCTGGAATATCAAGCGCAGTCGTTCCACCCGCATCTGTGTGGTCAGTATAAGTTCCTGGGGCTATTGCCGCTGAAGCAGGACTGAAACTTGAAACTGCCAGTATAATCATGAAAGATAATGCAAGAATTAACACTGTACTTTTCTTCATTGTGTTTTCACCTCCTTTCTTTCCCATAATCTCCTTTTTGATTTATTTGCGGACGGAGTTCCAATAACGAAAAACAGTTAAGTCCGAAAACGATAATAAAAAAGAGGGAGGGACAAAAGTCGCTCCTTCCTCAGGTCAGGAGATTTGCGTTGTGAGCGAGGAAGCAATTGACCAAATCCTCAAAGAATGTGGTTTGAGGAAAAGTGAAGTTGAGGTTTACGTTTTTCTCGCCAAGCACGGACTATTGAAAAGTCGAGATGTCGCTAAACAACTCAAGAAAGACAGCGCGCAAGTTTTGCGTGTTCTGAAGGCTCTTCAAAGCAGAGAC
>JAXDAO010000251.1:0-5731 GCA_034679745.1 Bathyarchaeia archaeon | reverse complement strand
GGTTCAGGGCTAATTTTGTTGAGTATGCTTGTTTATTATGTTTATTCGGCAATAAAAATTTCAGTAAAATTCCATGATCGGTCAGCTATGCGGCTGGTGATGCTATACTTTGTTCGGTCTGCCGCGTGGTTTGTCGGAGCAGTTAGCACCACATTGAAGTACCTATCTGGGAGGAACAAGTAAATGCCCCCTAAAGTTTGCTTCATCTCACCAGAATACTGGCCTCTAACAGGGGGAACCGGTTCATACGTTTATTACCTAAGCAACGAGCTTCTAAATAAAGGCCATAAAATCTACGTAGTCACAGGCTCAAACCAAACTCAAGACATTAAAGTCAACCCCCAGCTAGATGTGTCATTCTTAAAGACCCCCAAAATGCCAATCGTAAAATCCTTCATGTTAGCAGGCAACAGTTACCGCAAACTTCAAAGGGTCCGCGACACCGCAAACGTAGATATAATACATCCGCAACTTCCACTGACACCAAGCTTTGCAGTTCCACCCAACTTCGGCAAGACATTAGTCTGCACAGTGCACTCAACTTGGAAAGGCGAAGCAGAAGCTATCCGAGCGGAACCCTATATGCGATTGAACGCAAACGAAAAGTTCCTTGTTAGCTTTAATTGGTTTTTACGGATTTTCGAGGAAGGCATGCTTCACAGGGCAAGGAAAATCATAGCTGTTAGTAACTTCACCAAGTGGGAGCTAACTAATTACTACAAGATACCTGAAGGCAAAATCAAAGTCATTCATAACGGCGTAGATATAAACAAGTTCAAGCCCGCCGAGGGCAAGCGTAAAGTTAAGGCTGAGTTAGGTTTTAACCCTGACGACATAGCCATAGTCTCTGTTGGCAGGCTCTACGCCCGCAAAGGTCTCTTTACTTTAATCCAAAGTATGCCTGCTGTCATCAAACGATTCCCCAAAGCGAAATTTATAATTTCAGGCAAGGGGCAAAGCGACGAAATGAAAAAACTAATCGCCCATGCAGAGAGAATTGGTGTAAAAAACAACATAGTCTTCACAGGTTACTATCCAGACAAGAAACTGCCCAAACTCTACCAAGCCGCCGATGTCTTCGCGTTTTCAACATTCTATGAGCACCACCCTTTCGCGGTATTGGAAGCGCTCGCAACGGGTTTACCGGTTGTCACGACAACCGTGGGCGGAATCCCTGAGACTATCGAGAGCGGTAGAAACGGTTTTCTGGTGGAGCCTTTCAATGAAAAGCAATTTGCCGACAAAATACTTTACTTGCTTGAGCATCCAGGTTTCGCTGCTGAAATGGGTGCGTTAGCCAGAAAAACTGTTGTTGATCAGCTTGATTGGCGTATAGTGGTGAAAGATGCAATTAGGGTCTACGAAGAAGCTCTGAGTTAGCCGAGTTGTAGAGGTTCTTTTCGGTATGCTTTCGTTACTCTCTGGAATAAGTGGATAATATCAAGTGAGCAGAACATCATTTTAGTTAGGTACTCGTGGTGGTATATTATCATCTGAGCTTTGACAGGCAGGTCAATACGTGGCGACTCAAAGCGGCGGGCGACTGATTCTATGGGCAGACCTTCGGTATGGATGTCGGTTTCACGTAGACCAGTTTTTTTGGCGATGTAATCGAGATATGTCTGTTTCCAGTTGAGTTTCATGACTTTCACAGAGACTATGTCTATTGCTAATGAATCGTTGCTTGTCAGTATTAGGCCTAATGGAACTGGTTTGCCTTTGGTTGGGCCGTTGCCCTCGATTCCTGTTCGTGCGTCCATAATTGTTAACTGCGGTTTTAAAAGTGTGTATAGGCGATAGAATACTTCGGGTAGGTAGGGATGGAGGTAGATACGTCTGTTGCTGGGTATGCAGCCAAATAGGTTCTTGATGGCGCCGCTGTAAGCCATGAATTCATGCGTTTTCATTAAAGCCAAGTCGACAACTGCATCAGCGTCGAGAATTGTTTTGGGTAAGTACAGCCTTTTTAGTGGTGTGCTGGTTTTGAATTTTACTTCGACTACTTTGTCTTCTGAGAGATTAATCGCTGTTCCACCAGCTGCTTCAACAGCTGCTTTCATGCCTGTTTTGTCGAAGGCTTTCCAGCAGGGATAGTTTATGCCGTTTGATTCGCCCACTATAACTTCGCTGTTGCCATCCCGAAGTAAACCCACCAACTGTTGCATCATCTTGGGGCTAGTCACAACTCCTGGCAAATACTCAGGGTGACTTAAATTCGGTTTAATGTAAATTCTTTTTTTCCCACGTAACCCCGAATTGGCAACGGCTTCTTCTAAGATCTCGTTTATGTCTTCTTTAGCTCGAAAAATCTTGACTTTCTTTTGCTGGCTAGGCACTGCTTTGCTTCACTCCCATAATACAGCCTGGATCACCGTTGAGCACATCTCCATTGTGATAAGCTGCCGAGCGTGCTCTGCATCCGCCGCAAATGAACTTGTAATCACATTTCCCGCATGAGCCTTTCAAGTTTGCTCTGTTCCTGAAGGCCTTGAACATTGGTGTATTAAGCCATACATCTTTGAACTTTTGATTTTTTAAGTTGCCAACTTTTATGGGCAAAAAGACGCAGGGGTGAACGTCGCCCTGCGGAGAAATCGAACAATAGAGTCTGCCTGCACCACATCCGCCGATAAATTCACCCAGCGGTACAGCTTTCTTGGTGACTTTAACAGTTTGCATGTGTGCAAAAGCCATCGTGACTTCGCCCGTACCAGAGTCACCCTGACATTGCAGGGCTACACGTGCCAATTGAGGCGCAGTTGCAAGGATTGTTGTTTTGCAACCTGCTGACATCCGATTTAGCAGATACCGCATTACCTGTTCACGCTCTTGTGGGGAAAGGTCTTGATCAAGATGTGCTTTGCCTCTACCTGTTGGGATAAAATTGAAGTAAGTAAAGCGTTCAGCTTGAATCTCTTCGGCTAAATCAATTATAGCAGGTAACTCTGCCATGTTATTCTTACCTACTGTGGTAGCAATGCAAACACAAAGATCTGCCTCTACGCAGTTCTTGAGGCCTGTAATTGCTTTGTCAAAGGTACCTGGGACCCCTCGGAAGTCATCGTGTGTTTTTGCAGATGCACCATCGATGCTTACGTCTATGTAGTTGACTTTTGCTTCCTTGAGTTTCGCGACATTCTCCTTAGTTAGCAAGGTTCCATTTGAAGCGAGTGAAACATAGAGTCCGCGGTCCGCGGCATGTCTAGCTACTTTGAAGAAGTCTTTTCGAGTTAAGGGTTCGCCGCCACTAAACGCTAACGCTGTTACATGTGCATCAGCCAACTGGTCAACAACTGCCAATGCCTCCTCTGTAGTTAATTCCTCTTCCTGAACAGTGCCGCTGTTAGAGTAGCAATGTTTGCATTGTAGGTTGCATTTGTGAGTGAAATCCCAAACGACCAGAAACGGGGCACATAGCGAAATGGGTTTTTGTATTCCGAAATAAGCAAATGACTCAACTAAGTTAAGAACCGCATTTCTTGCATACCGATCAGTTAAGAGCTTCTCGACCTTAGCCCGCTTAAACCCTAAACCTCTGCGTAGAAATTCAACCCAGAAACCAATAATCCGTGAGTACAAAGGGCTGCACTTGTCGCAGTGCCTCTCCGTTTTGCCGCTATACTCATCTAGAGCGGCTTCTAGCACAGTTCTGCTGCATGAGCCGCACTTTTTGAGTGAGAGCTGGAGCATCTTCTTGGTCATAGGCATAGTGATGACTGCGTTCCAAAGTGTATCGTGGCTAAGGATGCTCATGTGGATTCTTTCCAAGCAGTTTTGATAGTTAATTGATGATGTGGATGATGTAAAGATTTCTCTAAAACGCTGACTAACCCAAATGTAAAGTTGTTGATGGAAAAGCGTATGTTTAATCCTTTGTTAGGTTTCCATTTGGGGCTCGAAATATCTTATTGGTGCATGAAGAAAACTCAAACGATTGGGGGTTGGTAGTAGTTGTTCGTGTATATTTTTTCTGCTGGACTACTTCTATAGCTCAAGGAGAAATCCCACACAACGGAAATTGACAGTTAGAAGTAGTCGTCTACGAAATTTGCTGGACGACTACTACTGAGAAGCAAAAAGAAAGCTCCAAAAAGAGAATAAGAAGAAACTTAAGTGCAAAGGTATTGCTAAAAGCAAACTTTAGCTATTTAAATAAAAACATATAGTTGCCTTTGGGGATTCTAGTCTTTTTTCATCTTGCGTATGAGTGACTCTGCAATTTCTAGATCCTTAGTTGTATTGACGTTTAAGATGACTTCGGGGTCATGGGTGATTATAGCGCTCGTTTCTATCTTTCCTTCACCTAAAATTTGGGTGCCGTTTATAATGTTGATTCCTGAGACTGCATACCATACGCCTTTGTATTCGTCTGTGGAAGAAATCGATAGGCCTAAGTCCTGCCTGCTTTTGATGGGTACGAATACGGCTAGAAACTCTTTTCTGCAGGCCTCAAACTCGCTGATGACTTTGTCAAGGATTGATCCTGTTATAGCTGGAACATCTGAAGGCATAGTAAGCACTGGACCCATCCAACCCAGCTTTGTGATCGCCTGTTTCAAGTCATCATGGTAACCCTTCGCGTCGGTGCGAACCACCTTCCAGCCTCTGCTTAGACAGTGCTGCTCAGTTTGGGGTGTGTTGGGACTCGTTACAACATAGAACTTGGACACTTTTTTAGCGGTTAAGATGGCTTCAGCAACCCAATCCAGAAGCGGCTTTCCCAGAAACTGAAGCATCGGCTTCTCAATGGGTAAACCCATACGGCTTCCCCTACCTCCTGCCATAATCAGAGCTGGAACCTTCAAATCGCCATCACCATCAACACTACTGCAAACAGAATAAGAGTGACCGCTCTTGCTACTTCGTTGGTTGCCCCAATCATGTCTCCGCTTACCCCTCCAAAAACAGCATTTGAGACCATATTCATCAAGAACGCAATTGGAATACTGACAAAAACTAATACAAGCGCCGCCACAGCTAACAATGGGGAAGCAAGGAAATAGAACACTGGAAAAGCAATCAACGCTGAAATTACATAGGCTAAGTAGTTGAGTTTCTTTTTAGCTTTCGCCAAGAAGATTGAACCAAGCCCTTTATGAGAAGGTTTACCAACCCAAACAATTGTCACCATCGATAACTTCGCTGAAAGCTCAGCAAGAACAATCGCTGAGAAAATCAACCGCAGATCAACTGAACCACTAGCAACCCAAAATAAACCATAAAACGCTAAGCCCTCAATTACGAACGCCAAAACTGCGCCGCCGTATGTCACTGTCCATTGATGTGCCTTCATCTTGCGGTCATGTTCATTGCGTATACCGATTGCGTTGCCAAGATCGATTAAACCGTCGAAATGCTGCAATCCAGTCATAACCAGCAGAAAAGCAATAGTCATTGCCGCTGGAATTATTGTGCCCAAAATCGTGGGTAATGTGATGTAGACGTTGAATAGACCTAGCAGAAAACCTACGATCACACTGGAACCAACATAATATAAACCCGCTAAAAGCCCAATTAAGCCGCCGACGATGGGAAATAAATACATATTCGATGCTGTCGTGAAGATGAAATCCTCTTTTCCACCAACCGGAATGATGGTTAGAAAGGACAGAAGGTCCCTGAAAACTTTTATACCCTTCATCGCCGACATATACCTACCAACTCGCCTGTATATAATATAGGCTTTATCATCAACTGGGGGAACAAGAACTGGAAGGGAAAAAGGTACTAG